>CAXMRK010000259.1:0-11409 GCA_964195815.1 uncultured Acidimicrobiia bacterium
ATGTGAAACACACAAGCTTCGTATTTCTGAAATCATGTGTGCAAATGAGCAGGCCTGGCGAGAAAAGCCAGAGATTCTTGCAGGTGTACAAACTATTTGGCAGGCGATGCAGGCTTGCATCAAACGTGGATGCGAAGCTGATGGCGTGCTACCGGGTGGCTTGAAAGTTCCTCGCAGAGCACCTGGCATGTTGCGCGAACTTACGCTGCAGCCTGAGCGGGCATTGAAAGACGCACTATCGATCCTGGACTGGGTAAACCTATATGCGCTGGCAGTGAATGAAGAAAACGCAGCGGGTGGCAGGGTAGTGACTGCGCCAACCAATGGTGCAGCGGGTATTATTCCTGCAGTTTTGAATTACTATGTTAATTTTGTTCCGGGGGCTAATGATGATGGGGTCTTCGAATTTTTGTTAACTGCCGGTGCTATAGGTATTTTGTATCTGACAAATGCATCGATTTCTGGTGCAGAGGTTGGTTGTCAGGGTGAAGTCGGCGTCGCCTGTTCAATGGCTGCCGGTGGCCTGACAGCGGCTATGGGCGGAAGCATGAATCAAGTCGAGAATGCCGCAGAAATAGGCATGGAACATAATCTGGGCCTGACCTGTGATCCAATCGGCGGGCTGGTGCAAATCCCCTGTATTGAACGCAACGCTATGGCTTCAGTAAAGGCTATTAATGCTCAGAGAATGGCGGTTCGAGGTGATGGTGTTCACTATGTCTCACTTGATAAAGTGATTAAAACTATGCGTGATACTGGGGCAGATATGCAAACAAAGTATAAAGAAACCTCGCGTGGCGGCTTGGCGGTGAATGTAATCGAATGTTAAAACTAAGACCAATTTTATTGATATTTCTTTTGCTAATAGGCACCTGCGTGCCTGCCAAGCAAATGTATAAATACACTGATGATCAGGGCATCATCCACTACACCGATAAAAAGCCGGTCACAGATAGAGAAGTTGAGTCACACCCCATGCGAGTACCGCTTGCGGACCCACTCGAGATGCGAGAAATACTAGTTGATGGGAGGCCTACTTATGCGATTCGAAATTTTCTGGATGGGCCTGTTGAAGTTTTAATGACGATGGAAAACTCCGATAATACTCGTTCAGAACCAAACCTCCCTGCAGCGGTGATTTTAGCTGCCGGCGAAGACAAAACAGTTCTGAAAGTCTTTCCAGCAGATCCAACAAAAGCCAGTTCCTTTAAGTGGCAGTACAGCATGGTACTTGGAGACCCTCGTAGTAAGCCTGATCCCGAAGCATTGAACCATATTCCTTTTCCCCAAGGAGAAGCTTACTGGGTTTCACAGGGATTCAACGGCGAAGAGACACATCTTGAAGAACAGACTCAGTTTGCGATTGATATCACCATGCCTGAAGGCACGCCAGTGCTAGCAACCCGCAATGGTGTTGTTATGCAGATGGAAGACGATTCATTTGAAGGTGGTAGCAGACGGCAGAAGTTCTTGTCCAAGGCCAATCTGATTCGATTGTTACATGATGATGGCACTATGTCGGTGTATGCGCACTTAAAATTGGATAGTGCAAAAGTTCGTCAGGGTCAACGTGTCCGTGCGGGTGATCAGATTGCAGAATCAGGTAACACGGGTTATTCATCCGGACCGCATCTGCATTTTGTCATTCAGAAAAATAGTGGTGGAAAACTGGTGTCGCTGCCCTATAGCTTTACTCTTGCAGATGGCAGTAAAGTCGAGCCAGACCAGCAAATGCGACTACTTCATTAAATGCTACAACGTGAGTAATCCTAACCGCGTTGTAACCTAATGAGGGTCTTAATCGTCCGCTGGAAGGCTGATATTTCCCTGAACATTTTTATGTGTTATTTGGCCACTGCCATCACGGTCAACTCTGAAGTCTCCGGCAATATCTTGAACATGTATTGAACCTGAGCTGTCGTGTTTGATATGTACGCCCGCTTTGGTATTGCTGATATAAATACTGCCCGAGCTATCATTATTGATAACAACATTTTGTTCAATATCACTAATATCAATGCTTCCGGATGAGTCACTGAGTGTAACTGTGCCATCTACATGCTCAATGGTTATTCCCCCAGAAGAATCATGAACACTAAGATCGCCAGACACGTGATCAATATCGAGGTCACCGGATGAATCCTTCAGGCTTAATGAGCCGACATGACTGATCTTGATACCACCACTGCTATCTTTTACTGCTAGTTTCAACTTATCTGGCACAGTTATGTCCAGATTGACATAAGCGTAGTCATTTTTTTTAAACCAACTGCCGCTATTTGAATCCGGCATCAGAGTTTCTATCTTTGCTGTTTCGCCTTTCTGTTCGGTAAGTAATTCGATTTCATCGAGTTTGTCTGCTCTTGAGGCGCAGGCTTTACCCTTGATAACAATGTTATTCTGATCAGAGTGCCCATTGATGATCAGACCGCCGGCATTAACCGAGATTTTGATGAGCTCTGCATTACTAAGCGAGAGGGTTTGGTTAATATCACGCTCAAATTCACATCGTTCCCAGGCTTGAGCCTGAGACAGAAATGCCAGAGGCAGGGTAGTTACTATAAGCAGAGTTTTAGTTTTCATTACGCACCTTTATTGGAATCTGTTCCGAATAGAATAGTTGCTGATTGAATCTTACAGTGAACAAGCTCAATGTCATGTGCATAAAGGCATAGTGCCTTTAGTTGTTCAATTTAGGCAGAAAACAATGAGTCTCGATATTTGCGAAACAGAGGATGTGCCGATTATGGGATTAAAAGCATCTTCATTAACTTGCTGGAGCTTCAATCAGAATTCAAATTCAGCAAGTAGGCGGATGGTTTGATCAGGGCTTTTGTTATTCAGGCCAAAAATGATACCCGCTTCCCAGCGTAACTGTTTTTTACCACCAAGCTTGATTTGACCTAGAAATGCTGGACCGATAGCTGTGGTGTCCTGGCCGCTGTAGAACTCAATAGCAGGCTCCAAAGCTCTGGAGTAACGGTAGCGGTACTGTAATGATAGTTTGGTTTCCAGCTCATTTTTGATTGTTGACCCCCATTCATTAATAACAAAGAAATTAGCGCTGCCACTCCATTTTCCCCATTCTTTTTCAGCTAGAATAGCAGTAGCAAATTCCCAGGCATCTTTATTCACTTCTCTTTCCAGCTCAAACAGCAAACCCCAATCGGCCCAGAATTCCCCCTGTTCGGTGAGTTGCCATTTGGCCTCGATTTCATAGGCTTCAATCTCGAAGCTATGTTGATCAGATTTTTTACCGATGATATAGATTTCTGTGAACCAACGCTCATTTAGAGAGCGACCATAAGCAAGCTTATAAAGCTGGGTATTGTCAGCTACGAAATCTTGTTCATCCTGAAATAGCATGCGCCATTCCAGTTCTTGTTCCAGAGGCTGTACGTATGGATGATAAATTTTGTCGATTACAATGCCATCGGCTAAGCAATGACCAGAGTAAATGATAGATAAGCAAAGAATCAGGCTCTTAAAGTAGTTTTTCATCATGTCTAATAAATCGTGAGCATGTGTTATTCAGGATTGATTTGCAGTAGTTCAGGATCTTTGTCAGAGGGTTTGTTGCCAACAACTGCAAAAATTAATGCCAAAGTTACCCCAAAAATATAACTAAAAACTTGCAAGGCTGAGGGAGTAGCCTCATAGCCAATGAGCGCATAAAGCAATTGACCGGCAATCGAATTTTCAGGAATCCAGGCAGAGCTGTCCCAGAGCATTGGCGTGGATGGGGCCCAGTCTGCCTGATTAAGTTGTAACGTGGCTTGCGATAGCATATTGCCCGCAAACAAAGCTAAGAGAATGAGAGGCCCTCTTAGTCGCCATTTTGTTGGCAGGAACAGCAAACCGTAAAAAAGCAGGACACCCATACTTATGCCAATGCCGAAACCAACCAGGCTCCCAATCATTACTGATTGAATGTATTCATCTTGATGAAAGAAACCACTCAGATAGAGGAAAATTTCTGAACCTTCCCGCATGATGGAAAGAGCCACCGTAATAGCAGCACAGTAGATAAAAGCCCTGGTGTAGTAATTATTAATTGAACTCTTGAGTATAAAGTTCATTCGGCGGTTCTTGAGGAAAGCCCAAATGCTGAAGCAAATTAATAGAGTGATGATTATTTGGAGTAGGGCATTCACAATTTCTTGACCCACATAATCAAACCATTCTGAAATATTTACCATCTGCCTGGCATATAAAACTGAAAGAGCAAGCCCGCCCACCAAGGCATAAATTACCCATGCATGTTTTTGCCAATGGAGATGGCTAATTGTCAGTAGCACGCTAATTAGCAACGTGGCTTCAAGGGTTTCTTGAAGCACTAGAATAACCGAATTCAGGAGCATGATAATTCCATTAACTGTCTCATTTAACTAGCACTTTACCCTGGGCAGTTCTGGGATTGAATTCACCGAAAAATGGATACTCTCCCGCTCCTAGAGGACCAATAAAAATAACAGTTTTACTGTTGCCACTGATCACTTTTTCCCGATTCATTTCGTAGCTTTCGAACTCCTCTGGCGTTGCATCAAGGTTGTTGATTAACAACTTCACCTTGGTATCCACCGGGATCACAATTTCGGCAGGATAAAACAAGTGGTCTTTAATATTAAGTTCAATTACAGGAGTGGCAGCAAATAAGGACTGACAATACAGGCCGGTTAACAGACTGGTTGTTAGAACTTTATGAAACCAGCTGGGGTAACTTGTTTTAATCCTCATGTTATGGTCCTACTATTAGCCGGCTTTAAGTTCTGTTGTGCTGGAAAGCTGATTTGAAATGCTGTTCCATTAGTGAATTTTGAGTCGATAACAGTGATATTTGCATTATGTGCTTGCACGATATGTTTAACAATTGCCAATCCAAGGCCACAGCCCATTTCACCTGACTGATGCCGGTCACCACCTACGCGGTAAAAGCGATCAAATATAGTCTCTCGTTGTGCCTGGGGAATTCCAACTCCTGAATCCTCAATGGTGAGCATTACCTGTTCACTATTTTTCTCAGTGGATACATATATTTGCCCCCCCATTGGAGTGTATTTGTTCGCATTACTTAACAGGTTGCGCAGCAAAGTCGTGAGAGCGAAACGATCTCCCAGTATAAAACAAGTATCTTCAGCATCCCCTGAGGCAAACTCCAGAGATTGGTTCTTGCTGTCAAAAAACGGGTGCTCATCTGCCAGCACTTCCTGAACTAAAGTATTCAGATTAATTGAAGTGAGTGAAGCATTGTATTGATCCGGAGAGCTCCGATAGAGGTCTAGAATTTGTTCAACGATGTGTCCCAGTCTATCAGTAGTGCTGTTTAGATCTTGTAGTTGCTGATTATTCTCAGGCAGTTCCTGGCTGATATTATGTAGCTGTACCTTAAGAGTGCTGATGGGTGTGCGTAATTCATGCGCTGCATCTGAAGCAAACTGATTTTCACGTTGCAGAGATTTTTCTAACCGTGCAAGTAAAGTGTTGGATGATTGCACAATTCGTTCTAACTCCAGGCTGGATGACTCCATTGGTAAAGGACTAAGATCATCCGACCTCTTGTTGCCCAGGAGGTCTGCTAATTGCCGTAATGGTTTGAGCCCCTGACCAATGATTAACCAAATTAAGAGTCCAACCAGGGGTAGTCCGAGTAAGACTGGCAAAATGGATTCCAGGACTACATTTTCTGCCAGTGTATATCGAAGGTCTGTTCTTTCTGCAGCAATAATCCAGCGTTGATCTTTACTGTCGTAGTAGGTCACAGTACGCCAGCGGTAATCCCCAAAGTTGCTGTATTCAAACCCAGTCACCAAAGGTGTGATAAATGTTGCAGGTGCGTTTGAGGAAGCTGTTATCAGGCTGTCTTGTTGCCAGATCTGAAAAGCAAAAGTGCTGTTTTGCCCACCATCAATGGCATTATCGGCGGTATGAATGTTAGCGATTAATCTGGCTGTATCGAGTAATTGTTTGTCAAATAAGCTGTCAGCCTCATCCATACTGGACTGATAACCCTTGAGAGCAGCAACAAAATTAAACAAAGTCAGCACCGCAAGGATAACCACGACCAAAAACCCGCGGATGGATTTCACGCCTGATTCACCTTATACCCAATTCCTCGCACCGTAATAATAAAGTCTGCCCCCAGCTTCTTGCGCAGGTGGTGAATATGCACTTCCAAAGCATTACTGGCTACTTCTTCACCCCAGCTGTATAGACGGTTTTCGAGTTTATGCCGTGATTGTACTCTACCTGCATTTTCCATCAGGCTTTTTAGTAACATGTATTCTTTTCTGGATAGTTCGACTTCTTTTCCGCTGACAGAAACAATTTTTAAATTGACGTCTAGTCGAACCTCAGCAATACATATCTCGGCTGTATTACTGGTACTGAGTCTGCGAGCCAAAACTCTAATTCTGGCAAACAATTCTGCCATCTCAAATGGTTTAGCAAGATAATCATCAGCGCCACAATCTAAGCCTGCAACTTTATCCTCAACGCCTGAGCGTGCGGTTAACAGCAGAAAGGGAAGGTCCTTGTGCTTTTGGCGCACACGTTTGAGTACTTCGAGTCCGTCGATATCGGGTAATCCCAGGTCAAGGATAACCAGATCTGGGGCGTCAGTATTGATCACATGGACTGCTGTTTTTCCGGCCTCAACGGCATTTACAGCATAACCCTGCTTTTGCAGGGCTGTCTGTAGAGCTGAAGCTAGAGCCTGGTCATCTTCGACCAACAATATCTGCATTCAATGAATTCCCTGGCGTTATTTGTGGAGCTTTTTCTCCACCACTAATAATGCCTGAGCAATTTCCTTTTGTCTGCCCGCATCAGCCAGGGGACGATCGGGACGTTTCGGTGCAGTTTGTGCCTTCAAAAAATACGTTGCAGCTTCTTTATAACGTTTTTCGCTTTTAAGGTAATCAGCATAGAAATAATTACTGTCAATTCCAGTTGGATTTATTGCAATGGCTTTGAGCAACAGTTTTTCCGCTTTTTTGTCGTCCCCAAATCCAACCGGCCAGCCAGGTACATTAAAATAGAGTGTGCCAAGACTGGCGTAAGCTGAGCCGTTCATGGCATCGGGTTCAATTTTTAGCGCCTTTTCTAAATCTACTTTTGAAGCCTTGGCATATTTGAGTGCCCCAAGACCGCCTTTAGCGCCTGCATAGGTAGATTTAATAATTCCACTCCAAATCCAGATAGATGCATCATCTGGATAGAGTTTAGTCATTCTGGCCGCATCATCCATCAGAGTTTCGAATGCAGTGACTTGGGTATCTCCATCCAGTTGATAGTTAACTTCTGCCCAACGCTGTTGCAAAAATTTCACATCGGTATTCAGGTCTGCCAATGCCGGGCCGGCTATCAATAAAAATAGGGCACTGATTAGTGTCCATTTAGTAAGTGCTCGATGGTTCATTATTTAATCTCCTTTATTTGTTTCAAGATGCTGGCGAATAATAGGTAGTTTTTTAACCAGAGCATTGTGCACAATGCCTGGAAACAAGCTATTCAGTTTCACGAATAATTTCTCTGGCCAACCTATGTATCGTTGTATTTGTTTGCCCGCCAAAAGCCTCATGAGTTCGGTCGCCACCAGTTGTGGGTTGTCTATGCTGTTTCCCAGCGCCTGGTTGAGTGCGATTACTGCGCTGGAATTCAAGTCTGTTTTGGTGGCTCGAGGTGCAAGGTAAGCAACTTTAATAGAGCTATCTGCAAGTTCTCGTTGGAGGGCTTCTGTAAAACCTCTGAGACCAAACTTACTAGCACAATAACTAACAAACCCTGGGTGACCTATGCTGCCAAAGATTGAACCAATATTTATAATGGCGGTTTCTGTGTCTTTTTTTAATTGTGGTATTAATTGTCGACAGAGCAATATGGGTGATACCAGGTTGGTGGTCATCATTTGCTCTATGGTGTCATCACTTTGGTTTTCAAAAAACTGGAAGTCGGTAACCCCAATAGCATTGATGTACACATCCAGACCTTCGCGTTGACACTTATCCACTACGCTGTTTCGACCAGCAGAAGTGTTCATATCTGCAATAATTAGTTGGTGTTTCCCCATCAGCGACAGCTGCAGATGTTGTAATTTTTCTGCGTTCCGTCCTACCAGAAAAAGTTTGGCTGCATGTTTATCCAGTTCAGTAGCTATGGCTTGTCCAATACCTCCGGAAGCTCCAACCAATAAGATAGTTTTATTTTTCAGTTGCATAAATTCTCCTGCCTGTTTCAGGCAGCAATAGACAGGCAGATGCCATGGTCTGGATTTAATGAACGGAAAATATCAGCATATAGTTTGTAAAAAGTTCGTGCGGAGTGGATCACCTGTAATTGGTCCTGTTTATCCTCCAGGCGATTCATCAAGTCTTCAAAGAATTTAACGTGTTCGATATCCAGCGAGCCGTGAGAGTATAGATATGAAAATGCTTTTTTGGGTAATGACAGCGACTCGCGTATTTTATCTGCTGCACTATCTGCAAGGCTAACGCTGGTGCCTTCCAGGACATGAACCATACCGAAAAAGCCAATGGGGTTAACTCTCTGAATAGTGTCATAAGCATGACTCACCATCAATTCTGTTGCCATAGCAGGTTGGCTTCGACGAACCATTTCCTTATCAAATCCGCAGGCGGCAATATCGTTGAGTATCCATTCTTGGTGGCCTAATTCTTCTTCGATATATTCGGCTACTGCGTTTCTCAACCATTCATACTTTTCTGGGAGACGTGCGCCGGTGGCCATAAGTAGTGGAGTTGTGTGTTTAACGTGATGATAAGCCTGAGTAAGAAATGCAACATAGTCATTCAGACTGACTTCGCCGCGAATTCCATTCATGATCATTGGTGCTGAATATAATTCGGCTCGATTTATTTCGGTCTCAGTTTTCAATTTATCAAAAAAAGTCATAGGTTTTTTATCTGCAATTATTTGAGTACAGTGATTCGATAAGTTGCTGGTGAGTAGCAATGATGGCGGTACGTTTAGGGCGGTCATTGCTGGTCAATAGTGCAGTTTGATTTTGCAGGGGTTGTGGAAAGTAGCTCCATTTTTTTATCTGCGCATAATCGGGTAATTGTGAATTGGTTTTATCAATGCTAGATTGCACAGTCTCTGCGTTCTGGTCCTGATGGGTAGCTGTGAGTAGGGCAACGCAATAGGGTTTATCATCGCCAAAAACGACAAATTCGCTGATTTCTGGCTGTGCCAGAAATTCGCTTTCTACCCATTCAGGGTTAATATTTCGACCAAAACTGGAAATCAGCAGGTTTTTTTTACGTCCATTAATTTGCAGATATCCGTCAGCATCAATTTCACCCAGGTCACCGGTATACAGGCGTTGCATCCCCCAGCTTTCAGGCTCATTCAGGTAACCCAGCATTACATTGCCGCTCACCACAATTTCACCCTTGTCAATTTCTATATTGAGATGAGGCAAAGCCCTACCGCAGCGATCTGATTTTTGATGCGCATGCGTGTTAAGACTAACAACGGATGCACCTTCTGATAAACCATAACCCTCATAGGCTGGAATACCCACCAGCTTGGCTTGCTGCAATAGACTTGGAGATACTTTTCCGCCGCCAACTGCGACAAATTTTAAGGATTTGGGGGGTTGCCAGCCAGATTGTGCAGCGGATACCAACACGACTAATAATTGCGGGGTCAGGATGATGCTATCGGGTAGATAGCGGCTGATGGTTTGAATTAATGTTTTTGGGTTTAATGTTGAACTACCTGTAAAGCCAATTTCATTTAGTCTGGGAATAATAATTTCACCACCCCCAAGCATTGGTGCATACATCCCACCTACATTCTCCAACAATGTGCTCAAAGGCAGCAGACATAGATGGCGTGGACTATTTAGATCAATGGCATTTACTAACGCATTTGCCTGCATCAACAATTGTTGGTTACTCAGGCAAACACCTTTTGGGCTTCCAGTTGAACCTGAGGTGAAGGTGATTTTCCCGGTATTGTCAGGTAGCAAGGACGCCGAGCTAGCCTGGCTTAATAGTAATAAATCATATCCCTGGATAGGTATTGAATGGGTTGTTGCAGTAATCCCATCCATTTCCTGCAATATATCACTAAATAAATCCACCGAATCTGTAATTATTGCCTCAACTGGGGCGCTCTTAAGAACATGCTGTAATTGGGAGTTAGAAAAAAAGGTGGGTAATGGTATCAGGCAAATTGAAGCAAGCTGGCAGGCGATATCTATGAGCAACCAGTTCACACTGTTATCAGCACGGAAAGCCAGAACTTGAATGTTCTGTTTAATCAGCTGGTTTGCTAATAGCGCACTGCTGGTACTTAACATTTGGAGTGTCAGCGTTACCGTTGCGTCACGGGCAACGATCTTATCTGGAGATTGATTAGCCCCCAGTTGTGTCAGGATGTTTTCCATATCAACTGTTGTCGATTACTTCGGCAAGCTTTGCGATACGGTTTTTGAATAAGGACAATAGGCTGGAATATATTTTGCGATCAGTCATCAATGCCATTGCATCGGCTAAATTGCCTGCCACTACTTGAGGCTTACAATCGTAGTAAGTACCCCAATTCTCTGTATTACTGGAAACCAGAGCATTCGGATCTGCATCACCAAGCTTATGCAGCTGAAAACCCAGTTGAGTTATACCTTTGAGTACAGTTGGGGTTGCGGTAAATACAATCCATTCATGCTTGCTGTGTTGCAATGCTGCACAGAAAATCAGGAAAAGTAGTTGGCTAGAGCCTCTTTGCGTGGCTACCATATTACCGATTTCAGCTACTTTCTCACGGGCTATGTTTTCACCAGTTATATTGCTGATCAACTGCTGGGTACTCTCAGTCAGATATTGTTCCAGGAAAAAGTTTTGTTGAGAACCAGATCTCACACCGGCCGCTGCAGTGAACCGGCCATTACACTGAATGCTGAATAATAACGGCATAAAATCTTTTACCGAAGCATTATGAGCTGACTGGAACTGTTCAAAAATATAGTCTTCTACCTGGGTTCTTTCAGTATCGGTGGGCGTGTGTAAATTAAATGTGGGTTTAGGTGACAAAAAACGGGTAAGTTTTCTGGCTGTTCTAGGTTGGCTATAGTCATCAAAACACAAAGTAGTGGTAGTCATGCTGCTGTGTCCATCTCTTAAGGATGTCACATATACTAATTACTAATCCTTAAGAGAGTCTTAAGGGAAAATTTATATACTATTAAAAAATAATTTGTATGCCGATTTGTTTAATGGCTAATCTGGGTGTTTTAAATATATTAACTATATAATCAGTTAGATAGCTTTAATTTACCAATTCTATCGTTATTTAACGAGCCCAGATATAAATAGCCATTATGTTCCTGGGCAGAGGTAATTTCTTTGAGGTTTTCACCTGCTGGGTCATGCAGGCTGGAGATAATGT
>CAXMRK010000260.1:0-2068 GCA_964195815.1 uncultured Acidimicrobiia bacterium
TCCGCGCCCAGGTGGGTCCAATTGCCACTCCAAGAGATATTTATATCGTCAATCGCTTACCCAAGACCCGGTCAGGTAAGATCTTGCGTGGCACTATGCGCAAAATTGCAGATAGGGAGGAATACAGCGTACCCGCGACGATTGAAGATGCTGGGGTATTAGACGAAATAGCAGAAGCCTTGGGCAAATAACAATTTAAGTACTTTCTAAGTTAATCTCATCAGCTTTTAGCTCTAAGTAGAGGCAAAAAATAGTGTTTTGCCTCTTTTCCTATGCTGATAATTATGTGCTGTATTCCTCATTCCAAATGCTGATGGATTTAACAGCACTGCCTACTATCGTGATAATAATACAGCGCTCCGAATAATACCCAAGCTTGGGTATATTTATCATTGGTAAATTGTTGTATTTGAATTTCTGTAATATAGTCAGGCAATATAGAGAGGAGGAAATCATGCAAGTTCGTCTTTTAAAAATAGTGTTTGTAGTTTTTATTGCCCTGCTTTGTCTTGCCTATGCAGGTCAAAACCTGGCTAATCTGGATGCGGCTTATCAGTCTTTTGCATATGTAATGGGCAATACTGAGCATACTATTTACGCTGCTTCATTTATGCCTGGCGTTACCAGTCCAGCACTTATCTGGGTGGCTTTGGTTATTGTGGTTGGCACTGAATTTCTAGCAGGCTTGTTAGCTGCCAGAGGGGCTTTAGCTATGTGGTCTTCAAGGAGTGCCTCGGCAGATTCATTCAATCAAGCGAAAAAATATGCGCTGTTGGGATCTGGCCTTGGTGTAGTGATCTGGTTCGGGTTTTTTGGAGTATTCGGTGCAGCATTTTTTCAAATGTGGCAAACCGCTATCGGCGTAGCTTCAATGAATGGGGCTTTTCAGTACTTTGTTTCATGTGCAGTTGTTTTCATTATCATCAATGCGACAGATGAATAATACTTGTGTAGATAAGATTGCTTATTAGTTTGTCTCATAAGCTGCCATGAAAAGCAATTAAATATCGGGAAACTCGTTCATTAGTGGTGTGAGCAAGGCATCAATAATAGTTCTGTCAAGTACGGAATTATCAGCATCAGTTTGTGCCACGATATTGCAATCCTCAGAAGTCATTGTGAGCGATGCGGCTGTATTAGCACTGCTGCTAAAAATTTGATTATAGGCGGGGTCACCATTGGTTACCAGAATAAAAGGTTTATCGAGAGTTTGCTCGCTGAACCCATAATCAAGCATGAGCCGTTGCAGCGGTTTAATCACCTCAATGTTTTCCTGCGGTTTATACACCAGCACAAACTGATCTTCAGCATTCAATTCCATTAAAGTGTCAACTAACTGCATTTGCCAGTATATATGGTCTAGCCCGTAGTAATAGTATGTGGCTTTTCGGGAATTGGAAGCATTTACAAATAGGTAAAAGCCAGTATTGCTTGGATCTAGTGGTCTACCGTTATAAGCAAACGAGTGTGCCAGGTCAGCACCCAGAAAGTTGATAGAAATAGGTGTCTCATCTGCCTGCACATCAATCTGTAACTCATGTTCAGCATCACATAAGCTGGTATGTACAACCGTCTGGTCATAAAAGCTGTACTGGTAGCGATCTGATAAATTCAACAGCATATTGTGTTCACATGCATCCAGGGGGACAGTTAATGGGGATTCAAACTGTTTGCAATCTCTATCTGCGGTAAGCTGAAAATCCAGATTTTTAGCATTGCTACCTCTAAAGCGGCGGCTTACATGATATTGCCTCTTCTCAAAGATTGAATTACCCCAGATAAAATCGCTATTATGCTCTACCTGGAGCAGGTCCAAAAGCGTAGGCGCAAGGTCGTAGGCGACATTAAGTTGTTCTGTGGGGAGCAATGGTAGATCAGTATCAATAATTAAATTGAGCAGGCGTGGGTCTGTGGCAAGATCCGGAAAATGCTCACGAACTTCAGGCAGATTAAAAATATCGTGATCACCGGTGATCACCAGCGTAGTATTTTCCAACAGCTGATTACTCTGCAACTGGTTAACGAATTTACCTACCAGTTGATCGGTGCAATGAATCGCCTCCAGTAA
>CAXMRK010000261.1:0-2326 GCA_964195815.1 uncultured Acidimicrobiia bacterium
GGTATTCAAGCAACAAATAGAAAGCTTGAAGATTCTGTTAGCCACAGCGGGACCGGATAATTCACAGATTAAAGATATCGATTACATGTTGGGCCTGGGTGAATTATTTACCCTTGTGGTATACGGGCAATTAATTCTTGAAAATGCCGTAATTGAAAACACAAATGATGATCTATTGAATCAGATATTTGCTGTATTTATACGAGAGTTTTCAAGTTACGCTGTAGATCTGCATGGGAAGCCAGGCAATTCACCTAAACAGCAAGAAACACTACTGGGTTTAGTGAAGGCTCCAATTGCTGACCCCGAGCAATTTGAAAGAGTTTGGCAAGAGCAAATATATTCGCTAAATGGAACCTATAAGCTCGCTAATTAAGATACTAATAAGAATAAAATGCAACTGATGTTAACAGTTGTCAGGATTAGATCTACCGCTTCAATATCGAAGCGGTAATCCAGACTACTAATAAAGTAGCGGCTGCCAGGATGAATTCCTGAGCGACTATTGAGCTCAATTTTGCCAGTATGGGCAAAGCAATGCCTGTTGCAGCAAGTAGCCAGGCGGTTGGTTTGTTTTCTGCATCAATTGCCATGGCAAGAAAGATTAAACCAGATATCGCTATGCCGGCTTGCAGGATGGGCTCCACGGCTGGTGACATCATCGCTGCGTAGGTACCTAGTACGACAACCAGAGCGGCAATCAGATTACTCACCACTTTAGCTACATAGCATAGGGCATGATTCACCTTTTTAACTACAGGTAACATGGGTGGTAATTGAGGTTTCTCGTTAGCGGCCCAGTTGATAACTTGTGTTTTCATTTTCTTACTCCTTGTATAGTACTTACTAATAAGTAAGTAGCATAAGTAAATTTTTTTAGACTTTAATGCCTAAATCTGTACGAACTTGATCGAACATGCTTTCTAGAAAAACATTCCCATGTCCGCGTGCCATTTGTCGAGCACCCTGAATAATAGCCAGGATAGAAATGGCTTTACGTCTGCCAGGGCCTTCAAAATTAAATTCATCTTGTTCTCGTCCAACTTCAACAACTTTAGTAAGCCAGTTAATTGAATCGGTCATAAAGCTTTCATTGGCTGACTTTATCTTATCGCTTAAGTCGTTATAATCAACAGCTAAAGCACCAACCATACAGATTGGACGACCACAATCACATTGATTTAAGGTGAATTGAAACAGGCCTTCTAGCTGATGTCTTGCCTCTCCACCATAGGCCATAAATTCTGAAGTGCTTCTTTTCAGGACCTGATGATTTTCATCAATCAGTGCGCTAATTAGGTCTAACTTATTGGGGAAGTGATAATGAATGGCAGCATTTTTGATTCCTAGTGGTTCAGAAATATCCCGATAGCTAAAACCATTGAGTCCGCGTTGCAGCAATAGCTGGAATGCTTTGTCTATAATTTGGTCTTTAGTGCTGGTGCTGGTCATTCTAATTTCCTTCCTTACTTGCAGGTAAGTATAAACTATTATTCAAAAAGTACAAGTGTTTGTTGTTTTCACCTCAAAGCTAATTGGGTAATCAGGCTAAACTGCTCTGGAGTGACTACCCATTGGCGTACAAGCCAGGATACTCGTAAACTATTCCCTATGAGCTTTATATCACACCTACGTTGTACTGGCTGTGGCAGGGAATATCCTGCAAACACCATTATGAACTTATGCCCCATTGATAATCGTCCCGTTGAAATTATCATGGACCTTGAAAGAATCCTGAAAGCCCAGCCGGATTTGAGCTGGTATCGCCCAGAGCGAAATGATATGTGGCGTTTTGGTGCACTATTGCCCTTGGATATTAATAACCCCGCTGAACGGGCTAATATTTTTAATCTCGGAGAGGGCAACACAGCTTTACTTAACTATAACGATCACCGAGTTGCACAACAGGCAGGTTTTAATCTACACCTTAAGGATGAAGGTAAAGCACATCCAGGCTATGGAGCAAATCCCACCCAGAGCTTTAAAGACCGCGGAATGGCGATGACAATTTCTATGGCATCTAAGTTGGGTTTAAAAAAATTAGCAGTTCCAACCCAGGGCAATGCCGGTGATTCCTTGTGTGAATATGCACTGGCTGCTGGAATGGAAGCAGTTGTGGCGATGCCGGATAACACCCCGTTGCCAATACTTGGGCGGGTGGCCGCATTGGCGCATCAGCATGCAGAATTCAAGTTGGAACTGGTCAGTGGAACTATTCGGGAAGCGGGCGCCTTGCTTAAAGAAAAATGGTTGGATAAAGGCTACTTCAGTGTTGCTACCTTTCAGGAACCGGGTTGGCGTATTGAAGGTAAGAAAACCATGGGGC
>CAXMRK010000262.1:0-3056 GCA_964195815.1 uncultured Acidimicrobiia bacterium
AATCCAATCACCGTTTCTAAAGCTTATCAACTACTGGTCGATGAGGATATTGTTGAAAAAAAACGTGGGCTTGGCATGTTTGTAAAAACTGGGGCGCGTAAGCAATTACTTGAATCAGAACGCAAGAAATTCCGAACTCAAATCTGGCCAGATATCATTGCCCGTATAGAACGTCTTGAAATCGACCCGGTCAGTTTGCTGAATTCAATTAAGAAATAACATCTTTAACTAACAGTCAGGTAGGAATACATGAGCAGCATTATAAATACCCACGATTTATGTAAGCGATTTGGAAGTCAATATGCCGTTGATCATGTCAACTTAAGTATAGATTCTGGCCGAATTATTGGCCTCATCGGCCCAAATGGTGCAGGTAAAACAACCTTACTCAAAGCCATACTTGGGTTAACGACTTTTAGCGGAGAATTAAAGGTTCTAGGTCTTGACCCACGCAAAGATCGTGATGAATTAATGGAACAGGTCTGCTTTATAGCAGACGTAGCAGTACTACCACGGTGGATGCGTGTTTGGGAAACGATTGATCTGGTTGAAGGGCTACATACACGCTTTTCGCGTGAAAAATGCATGCAATTTCTGGAGCGGACAAAAATAGGCATGGATAAGAAAGTTAAACAACTTTCAAAAGGCATGGTCGCGCAACTGCATCTTGCCCTGGTAATGTCCATTGATGCCAAACTCCTGGTTTTGGATGAACCCACATTAGGGCTTGATATTATTTACCGGAAAACTTTTTATACAAATTTACTGAATGATTATTTTGATGAAGAGCGCACTATTATTATTACCACCCACCAGGTAGAAGAAATCGAACATATCCTCAGCGATCTGATCTTTATTCGTGATGGAAAAATAGTTCTTGATAGCACAATGGAAGAGGTTCAACAGAGTTATTTTCAACTTATGGCATCAGCAGAATCTGCTGAGGCTGCACGTAAACTTGGGCCACTCAATGAGAGCCAGCTATTTGGTAAACATATCTTTTTGTTTTCTGGTGTTGATGCATCACAACTTGAACCACTAGGTGAGGTACGCACCCCAAATGTTGCCGACCTGTTTGTTGCTGTTATGGGAGATGAATAATGAACACGAGCTGGTCTGTGAATAAATTAAAAGTATTGATGCGTCGTGAGTATTGGGAAAACCGTGGCGCTTTTCGCAATACCCCTGCAATTCTGGGCATAGTGTCGGTTGCCTTTATGCTCATGGGAGTTGTGATTAAATTACGCTTCGATAATGAAGGCTACTCCTTCCGTGAAGCCATGCGTCTGTTTGCTATGCAGTCTGAGTCGATGCGTGCTTATGAAGTCACTCAAAGCTTAATGGCTTTTTCCGCTTTCTTTGTTTTTGTCATGTCGATCGTGATTTTCTTTTATCTATTGGGCTCCTTATATGATGACCGCAAAGACAAATCCATATTATTCTGGAAGTCACTACCGGCTTCAGATGAGTTAACAATTGCCTCAAAGTTATTCTCGGCCATGTTCGTGATTCCGGTTATATTTTGGTTATTTCTGATAACAACAGAAATAATTATGATGGGTATTGGTAGCGTGATGGTATTAACAGCAGACCAAAACCCTTGGTCCCTACTATTTGGTCCAGCTCAGCCACTGAAAGCCTGGGGACTGGTATTAGCAGGATGGCTGACAAATTCTTTGTGGATGCTGCCAATCTATAGCTGGTTGCTTTTGGTATCTTCCAGAGCCCCACGTGTACCCATGCTATTTGCAATACTCCCACCAATTATTTTATCGGTGCTGCAAGCATGGATTGGGTTTTTACGTACTTTCCGATTTGAGGATAATGTACTCGGCATTACCAGTAAATGGATCGCCAACAGCCCGGCTATTCTTGCAGGCCAGATCGGCGCAGCCGACGATCAAGGGTCACAAGTCTCCGTTTCCCTGGGAATGCCGGTTACCTCCACCTTTGACCATGCACCGACACTGGCTAATATGCTCGACAGATTGTTTTCAACCCAGATGCTACTAGGCCTGTTGGTTTCTGCGGTATTCTTATTTGGGGCACACTGGTTCCGGCGACGCGCAAGTGATGGATAAATTCTATTGCTAACGACGCTATGGCCGCTGTGACTGTTCAGTGTTCATGGTAATATCTGAGTAGGTGAACTACCTGATCAGGAGATAATTAGATGCAATGTAATGTGGGTAAAACTGAACGCAGAATTCGCATGATAATTGGTGCTGGAATTGTTGGAGCTGGCATTTACTACCAAAATTGGTGGGGAGCTATTGGTCTGGTACCGTTACTGACCGGTGTTTTTGGTTACTGTCCTCCCTATCATTTACTCAAAATCAATACCAATAAATAAACTAAAAGCCGGTCAGTTGACCGGCTTTTTTTATGCTTTAACCTGCTCACTAACTGACTCTATCAGTGAGTGTAAGCACTCAGTCAAAAAATGAACTCAGCGGTCTCAGTTTGGCTGTGAAATGCCTCAGAGAATCTGGCTCCCAGGTCACTTCCATGCCAGGTATATCGCTGGTATTTTTAACCAGTTCTTCGAATATTTCGATCGTATAATCAGCCTGTGCCTGAGTGTAAACCCGCCGCGGCATTGCCATTCTGACCAACTCCATGGGCGCCGCTTTTTCACTCCCATCAGGCTGGCGCCCAAACATTAATGAACCGATCTCAACGGTACGAATACCACCCTGTATATACAGTGCGACTGCTAAAGATTGTGCAGGATATTGCAATGCTGGAATATGCGCTAACATTTTCCTGGCATCAATAAATATTGCATGTCCTCCTGCTGGCTTCATTACCGGCACACCAAGCTTATCCAGACCTTCATTGATATATTGTATTGAGCGTATCCGATACTGCAGATAATCTTCATTGACGATTTCCTGCAAACCAATAGCCAGACATTCCATATCACGACCAGATAATCCGCCATAAGTAGGAAAACCTTCGGTCATTATTAATCGGGTCCGTGCGCGTTCTGCCCAGTCATCATTATTGAGCGCCAACCAGCCCCCCATATTTGAAAAAGCATCTTTCTTAGCACT
>CAXMRK010000263.1:0-3000 GCA_964195815.1 uncultured Acidimicrobiia bacterium
GTGGCTGATTTAACCCGGCTTGGAAATGCCTTTACCGGCTCAAGTAACTTGCACTCTTCCAGCAGTTGCTGATCGAACGGCTGATTAGCTAACATACATTCAAAATTGGTTGCTCCCAGGCGTGCTTCACTAACTGTTCTGCCAGTCAACCATTCGCTCATTAGCGATGCTGATGCTGTTGCTATGGCACAGGCTTCACCCTGAAAACTGGCACGTACTATTTGATTTGTTTCTAATTGAAGATAAATCCACAGCTCATCCCCACAAAAGGCGTTGTTACCTAATGCCTGATGTGTAGCATCCGTCATCTTGTAAAAATTTCGCGGCTGCCGATTATGATCCAATACAGCCTGGTGATAGAGCTTATCAATGACCATTAGAGAGAAAACCCCAAGTAATAACTAGTGTAGTGTATCGAACTGGATTAACGCAGCATTATGCAAGCTTTTTCTACAGCTTCAGCCAAAACATCCAGCTCTTCACGGGTATTGTACATACCCAAAGATGCCCGGGCCGTTCCAGCAACACCAAATTGCTTCAGTATTGGCATCGCACAATGATGACCTGTTCGGATTGCCACACCAGCATGATCAATAATTGTGCCAATGTCGTGAGGGTGGATACCATCAATGGTAAATGACATAACGCTGGCTTTATTTCTGGCTGTACCAATTATTCGCAAGCCGTCTATATCCAGCAATTTACGGGTGCCGTATGCCAGCAAATCACTTTCGTAGGTACGCAATTTATTCTTACCTACTTCTTTAATGAAACGTGCAGCTGCACCGAGCCCAATACCGCCTGCAATATTCGGTGTACCAGCCTCAAATTTACTGGGGATATCGCTCCAGGTACTTTTCTCGAAAGTAACGCTGCGAATCATTTCCCCACCACCATGATAAGGCGGCATGGCATTTAAGCGGTCTGCTTTACCATAAAGCACCCCAATTCCAGTGGGTCCGTACATTTTATGCCCGGAAACACAATAGAAATCACAATCAATCTCTTGCACATTTACATCAAGGTGTGGGGCTGCCTGGGCACCATCAATAAGAACCGGTATATCAAATACCTTCGCCATCAGGGTCATCTCAACAACCGGATTTATACTTCCAAGAGCATTAGATACATGCGTCATGGCTAACATTTTGACCTGTTCATCAAGCATATCGGCAAAAGCATCGAGCTCTACTTCACCGCGGTTATTTACCGGAATCACCACCAGCTCAGCCCCAGTTTGCTCACAAACAAGTTGCCAGGGAACAATATTGGAATGGTGTTCCATTGCAGTAATCATGATTTTGTCACCAGGCCCAACCTGTGGTCGCACAAAACTCTGAGCCACCAAATTGACACCCTCGGTCATACCACGGGTAAAAATTATTTCCCTGTTACTGGCTGCACCAATTAATTCACGCATTGATTCACGCGCAGCTTCCCATAATTCAGTGGCTTCCTGACTCAGCAAATGCACACCTCTATGAACATTCGCATTGTGGTTGTTATAAAAATCGGTAACTGCATTGATAACAACATCAGGGCGCTGAGCCGAGGCGGCAGTATCCAGATATACCAGGGGTTTGCCGTGGACCTCTCTTGAAAGCACTGGAAAATGAGAACGAATAGCTTCTACATCCCAGGCACTGCTTGTTTTAAGCTGGCTCATTGACCTAACTCCATTTCATCGAACATCAGGTCTAATTTGGCTCCCAGTGTCTTTCGAGTTGATTCAATGGGTGCCAGATCGATCACTTCCTGACAAAACGCCCGCAGTAACATCTTGCGACCAAGTTTTGCATCTATCCCACGAGTTTGCATATAAAACAGTGCGTCTTCATCTAACTGACCCACCGTAGCGCCATGACTGGCAACAACATCATCAGCCAGGATTTCCAAATCCGGCTTGGTATCAATTTCAGCATGTCTGGAAAGCAATAAATTGGAACTCTTTTGAGCACTGTCAGTACCATCTGCGCCCGGTTGAACCAATATTTTGCCGTTATAAACGCCACGGCCGCGACCATCGGCTATACATTTAAAATTTTCTCGGCTGGTACAATTTACCGCCTGATGATCGATACGGGTGTGGAAGTCAGTATGCTGGCGACCGCGCACAAGCACCAGACCATCAACTTCAATAAAACTATCGGCGGCTTGCAGATTGACATCAAAATCATGCCTGACCCAATGCCCTCCCAGATCCAGATGAGTGCAATGCAAATGTGACCCTGCAGCGAGATCAGCAGTCACTCGGTCTACTAATATTGATTTGCTCCCAAGTGTCTGTGAGCGGGTCCAGTTAAGACGCGCATTATCAGCTAGCAGCACCTGTATGTGGGTATTTAACAAGCTGTCAGCTGCTTGAGTGGACAATTCTATAAATTGTTCAACCAAGGTCAGGCTTGCACCCTCCGCCAATTCAATAACGTGGCGTGCATTGCTCATCATGCCGCCAGAACAAACCTGGATCAAATGAATTGGTTGGGGACAAACTGTACCTTTCTCCAGTTGAATGCAAAGGCCATCCTGAAACACCGCAGCGTTCAGATGACTGAAGCCCGCATCGCTGGCTGCTGGCAACTCAGAGAAAAAGTGGGAAAGGTTCTCGCTGGAAACTGCACTGGCAAAATTGGTAATTTTGAGATCCAGTGGCACCAGACTTAAATGGGGTTGATAAAAACCGTTTACGAAAACAATACGAAAATCATCTTGCTCAAGTCCAGCTCGCAGCAAAAACTCTTCAGACTCATGCAGCACATCTGTTTGAGTTGCTAAATTTTTACCCAGCAAGCTGCGCAATGATGAATAACGCCAGTTTTCACTGCCTTCTGCTGGCAGACCTGTCTGCTGCAGGCGAGCAAATGCTCTCTGGCGATAGTCCTTTAGCCAATCAGGTTCGTCAGCTTTTGCAGCCGGCTCGGTGAATATTAAGTTTGAAAGAGGCAGTGCAGACATTAGGAGTTCACCACCACGGGAGGTTCATTTTGTTGTAACCAGGCA
>CAXMRK010000264.1:0-16173 GCA_964195815.1 uncultured Acidimicrobiia bacterium
TTGGTGACCCAACGGGAAAAAATATAACCCGCAAGCCTCTGACAGTAGAAGAGGTAACTGCCAACGCTAAGACTTATACCGATCAGGTATTTAAGATACTTGACCCGGAAACGACAAAAGTACGTTTTAACTCAGAGTGGATGAATGCATTAGGCTCGGTCGGGATGATTCGGTTGGCTTCTCGTTATACGGTCGCCCGCATGCTTGAAAGAGACGACTTTAGTAACCGCTATAAATCAGGACTGCCAATAGCAGTACATGAATTTCTTTACCCGCTAGTGCAAGGATACGACTCTGTGGCTATGAAAACAGATGTCGAGATGGGCGGCACAGATCAAACTTTTAATCTATTGGTTGGGCGCCATTTACAACAGCAATATGGGCAGGAGCCTCAGGTCATTATTACTTTGCCGTTACTGGAAGGTCTTGATGGGGTTCAGAAAATGTCCAAGTCACTGAATAATTATATTGGTATTGATGAGCCAGCAAATGAAATGTTTGGGAAAATCATGTCGATCTCTGATGATTTAATGTGGCGGTATTTTGAACTGCTCAGTTTCCGTCCGCTTACTGAGATAGATGCTTTGAAATCCGCTGTTGAGGAAGGAAAAAATCCACGCGATGTCAAATTTGAATTGGCTGCTGAAATAATTACGCGTTTTCATAATTCAGCCGCAGCAGCAGCGGCTCAAGCTGAATTTATTGCACGATTTCAGAAAGGTGCGATGCCTGATGATATTCCTGAGAAAACGTTACAACAATCGGCGCTGGCGAATACTGGCATTGCAGCGGTGTTAACTAAATGTGGATTGACACCCAGTAATTCTGAAGCATTCCGCATGATCAAGCAAAATGCAGTAAAAATAGACGGGCAGGTTATTAGTGACCGAAACTTACAGCTTGAACAAGGGTTCTCTGGGGTATTACAAGTGGGTAAACGGCGTTTCTGCAAGCTGACACTTGAATAGCGATTTATCATGTCACCATTCTTAAATTCCCCACCAGCTAAACTTACAGATGTTGAATGGAATGACTGGAAACCAAAGGACCCAGCAACGCTTTTGTTTGTTATTCGAGAGGGAAAAATCCTTTTAATTCGGAAAAAACGTGGTTTAGGTGCGGGTAAAATTAATGGCCCAGGTGGCAAGCTTGAAGGCGACGAATCTCCCATCGCGTGCGCGTTGAGGGAAACTCAGGAAGAGCTGGGAATACAGGCAATTGCCCCGGAATACTGTGGTGAACATCTGTTTCAGTTTGTGGATGGCTATTCCTTACGGGTATATGTCTATAAAACCGATGAATTTAGCGGGCAACCAATAGAAACTGATGAAGCCATCCCACTTTGGTTTAATTTGGATGAGATTCCATATTCTGAAATGTGGATGGATGATCCTTTGTGGCTACCATTGCTGATTGCGGGTAAAAAATTCTTTGGGCGCTGGTTGTTTGATGGTGACCAAATGTTAGATTATCAGTTAGACCAGCTATAAATATTTCTGATTTCACCAAAGAATAAAATCAATTCATTGCTTTTATTTTTCAGTGAGCGGATCTAATTCCGCTTGTACAATTGGTCTTCCAATTGCCAATATGTCTATAATAGGTCTGAATAAATACAGAGGTGGAGTCATGGATATATCGCCCGCATTAATTATTGGTACGGTTGCAGCTGGAGTTATGCTGTTTTGTCTATATCAAGTGGTAACGATTGGTAAACAGTTTAATGGTGGTCTGGTAGGTAATGAATGGCGTTACCTGGTGTGGCTTGTTTTCCTATTTACTGCGGGCTATCTAGCTTTTCCGTTTTTCGGCGATTTGCCTGCGGAAACCATGCAATTGGTAGTCTCTGGTATATTTCTCTTTGGCGCAGTATATGTGCTGATTACGATTAAACTTATAAAGAAAATTGTTGATGTGCTTTCAAAATAAACAACTTATAACAGTCTGAATAAACACTATCTAAACTGAATTTGGGGATGGAAATTCAATGCAAGATCGCGATATGTACTTTCGTACACAGAAGGGTGGAGAAGAGATTTCCAATCGGAGCAAGGCTATAAGCATGATCTGCCGACATGTTTTAATTATGGTTAATGGAAGTATGTCTGTTGGTGAACTAGCTCAAAATGCACCTGATAGTTGGCAAGTTCGAGACAAGCTGATAGAGCTGGAATCTCTAGGTTTGATCAGTATTGAGAAAAGCTGATACTCCTGACAGCTTATTTAAAATTAATCACTTAGAAAATTAAAATTGCTTACCGCGTTCAAAGTCTTCATTTGCAATAGTAAACACCTTGTTGTGACCTACAAACTATAAGCAGACCATATCTTCGATACCGCGCAGTTCTGCCAGTCGTTTTTTCCTTTCTTTAACGTCTTTATGCTCCAATATGGCACTGGCTTTAAGAGTGTTGCCGTCTGCTATCTAATATTAGCTGAAGATTTATTCAGGTTACCAACACCAGGACAAAAAAATACCCGCCAACGGCGGGTATTTTGTAGTCTCTTATTGTATAAACTTAGTGAATTCTCAGCTCATCCAGTGGTGATTTGATTTCACTTTGGAAGTTTTCAAGATCCTGCTCAGCACCGTGACCCAGTAATGCTTCAACTTGTTTGCTTTCAACGCCGCTGCGAATCATATGAACAGCAAAAGAGTTACGCAAAGTTGTAGGTGTTACCCGAGTATAAATTTGTGCGTCTACAGCAGCTCTTTCAATGGCTTTTTGAATTTGATCTTCATCAATATGAGAAGTCCGTTTGAGAGTGCCTGTAGCCGGGTCAAAATCACGTTCATTAGAGGGAAAGGCGAATTGCCAAGCCCAGGAGCGTGCTGAATTTGGATAGGCCTCAAGAATACTGCTGGGCAGGTAAACCTCACCTAAACCATCGGCAACATCTTTGATATGCAATAACTTACGGTCTTCAATATGTGTTCTGACTGAAGGTATTAGTTTTGTTGGCAGTATTGTTTTCCAACCAGCAGCACCATTGGCCTGTCTTACCAGAATAGTCTGATCTTGCAGATTGATATCTTTAATCCGCAAATTAACACATTCACAAGCACGTAAGCCTGCTCCGTAGATTAATGAGACAGCCAGCCATTCTTGTCCATAGAGATTAGACAGCAGGCTTTGGATTTCATCCTTGCTCAGAATATTGGATTTACGTGTGGCTTCTTGCTCTGCAACCAGTACGGTTAACCAATCAGGGCAACTACCGAGTACATCCTTGTATAAGAATAGTACCGCATGCAAAGCCTGATTCTGGGTCTGTACGGCTGCATAGCGCTCGGTTGACAGATATGAAATGAATGACTCCACATCAGTGCGTCCAAGCTCGCTTGGATTTTGATCGTTATGATAATCTACAAAAGCCCGTGCCCAGTACATATAGGCTTTTTCTGTGTTTACATTGAATTGATGAACGCGAAGAGATGCTCTCATTCTGTCCAGTACGTTTAATTCGCTAACCATGGCCCCTACCCCGAAGTAATGTGCTCTGAATAATATTCTACGTAAATATTATCAACCACTTTGTGTCGGTGACCAATCCGTTGATCTATGCTACGTCCTGTAGGAGATTTCCTACAAAGTGCTGTTATTCATGCAAAAATTTGTATAGCTCTTCATTCACTATAGTCCAGACTTGCAAAATTAGCAATTTTGTGGACTTCTTGAAATCGAAGCTATTGAGGTGGGTTTTTTATTCAATTAAGGATTATGTTTAAAAATCCTCCCAGCTTTCATTACCAATTTAATATTTTGTAATTGCTTGATATCTTTCAATGGGTTACCAGCGACCACAATAATATCTGCTAATTTACCGGCTTCAATGCTACCAATTTCTTCTTCCATACCTAATAGCAGAGCCGAATTTATTGTGGCAGATCGTATTGCTTCGATGGCTGGCATTCCAGCTTCAACCATATACACAAATTCTGTGGCGTTTTCTCCATGCGGGCTGACACCGCTATCAGTTCCAAAGGCAATTGCAACACCGGCCTTCCATGCGTTGGCAAAAGTCGCTTTAATTATTGGACCGATAGTTGCAGCTTTAGGGCGAACTACTGCCGGAAAGTAATCCGCTTCCCGCGCTTTTTCAGCAACGAAATTTCCCGCTATTATTGTTGGAACATACCAGGTTTTATGTTGCTTCATCAGTTGAAAAATTTCATCATCCATATAGGTGCCATGCTCTATCGATCTCACTCCAGCAATTATGGCTCTGCGCATCCCTTCTTTACCATGCGCATGGGCTGCAACATGCATGCCGTAATCATTGGCAGTCGCCACTACGGCCTCTAATTCGGCTGCATTGAACTGAGGGTTTTGACCATTCTTGGCTAGGCTGAGAACTCCTCCGGTAGCAGTAATTTTGATAAAATCTGCGCCATCCTTATAGCGCTGCCTAACTGCTTTGCGGGCATCATCAGGGCTGTTAATAACGCCTTCCATTGGGCCAGGGTCGCCCATTAGGTCAGTACGGCTCCCATTACTTGGGTCCGCATGACCACCGGTTGTTGCTAGTGATTTTCCAGACGTAAAAATTCTTGGACCTGCTAAATCTCCTCTGTTAATGGCCTTACGCAAAGCTATTGTAGAGTTGTAGTTATCTCCAGGATTGCGAACTGTTGTAAATCCTGCCATAAGTGTGATCTTGGCATGTTTAGCGGCACGCAGCGCATAATCAGCTTCATTACTCTGGAAGCGTTTAATGTAACCGTTTTTGCTTAATTGCCCATCAAGATGGACATGCATATCCATAAGGCCCGGTAAACAAGTACCACTCACACTAATAATATCTTTGCTGTTATCACTACTGTCAACGCTAGAATGAGAGACGTTAATAATTCGGCTATTTTCAATTTGAATCAATCTATCTTTTAGCAATTCCCCGCTTTTTACATCGAGTAAAGTTTTGCAATGAAGGTAACTTGTGGCTGTAAAAGCAGGGCTGCTTATGAGGATTAACAGAAAAAGAAAAATCGTAGATTTAAATAACTTCATAGTTTAACTCGCTGATGTAAATATATTTTTTCAAGTTAATTTTATAACACAACTTGAATTAAATTTGTGGCTGAACTTGCTTGTTATTTTGCAGCCAGCGCCTGACAGGCCTGGCGTACCCCTTTCAAAATTCGGGGGCCGGGCCGACTTATCCAATCAGGATTAAGTGGAATGAACCGGGGTTCAGCTCCACTTCCCACCCAGGGCTTCCAATGCTCAATGTTATTGTTTTGCATACTCTCTGAGTTTTCGGATTGTGTATAAAATATGACATCTGGAGAAGCGGCTATAACGGACTCTGGGCTCACCGCTGGAGCGAGCACATCCAATTTCGCAAAAATATTATTGCCACGACAAAGGCTGAGTGCTTGAGTGATAAGGTGATCACCATTAACTGTATATAGTGGCTTTGAATAGAGCTGGATAAAGTAACTAAATGCTGGGTTTTCCTGGTATTGCTCCTGAATTGCCTGCAGTTGTTGACGAAAATTATTGGCTGCAAGATCTGCAGTTTTTTCGGTCGCAAGCGCATGGCCTATCTGTATAAGCAAGTCAGCAATTTGTGCGGGTGTAGAAATTCCAGTTCGCCAGACAGGAATCCCAAGAGACTCAATTTTTTCCAGTACTTCAGCGGGATTACCTGAGTCCCAGGCGATCACTAGATCAGGCTTTAATTTTAATAATTGCTCCATATCTAGCCTGAACGCATTCCCAATTCGAGGTATTTCTTTTGCCGCTTCGGGAAAGTCACTCCATTCGACTACTGCTATAAGCTTGTCACTACCACCAGCTGCGAAGACCAATTCTGTTAAATTAGGTGAGAGCGTAACAACACTGGTGGCTGGTATTTTGAGAGCAACAAAACTGCCATCCGCATTGGTTAATTCAATAGCTATTAATGAAGTTGGCAGGCAGCATAGAAAACTGCTTAATAGCAGGCTTATACGCCACAAACTATTCGCCATTAAGTTAACAAACCTGCAAGTAATAATATTGCCAGCATTGCCAGCCAAACTCCCATTACACGCCAGACCAGATCCATAGCTTGTTGGACCACAGCGTGAGGTTCGTTTTCAAGTTGATCTGCGAAGCCGTCATTGCCTGCAGATCCTGTCAGAATGACGCAGCGCGCGGCTGCTTGTAAAAAACCGTTATCACCTTCAAAAAGTGAATGCCCCTGTTCATCGTGATATTGTTTCCAGGCAGAATATACTGAATCAAAATCAGCAGCTATAGCCAATGATAGCGTCATTAATTGAGCTACCGGCCACTCAATTACACTACATAAGAGTTGGAAATTCTCACGCTGTTTGGCGCTTAATGGCAAGTCTCGATGAGCAAGCCATTCAATAATTCGATATGCAAACGCACCCAGTATTCCGGTAATTGCAAACCAGAAAATAATAGCAAACCAACGTCTTAAGGCTTGTTGGAATACAGCCCCGGCCATTACCGGGCTGTCATTCAAAGGATCGTCTTGATCATCAGCGTGTTGGTGATCACCACCAATGGTATTGCATGCAGATCCACACAGATGGGTTCTTGCTTTGGTTATTTCTTCGCTGGTTTCTGCAGCCAGATAGGTCTTAATATCGGCATCTAGATCACGTGGTCCAAAGCAGTACAGCAGGGCAAGAATAGCGAGTAAAAATGCCCCCAGGCTGCCTAAAATAGCAGTGCCTAATTGCAATAAAAGTAATACCAGAATTAATGGAATTAAAGGTAATAAAATAATGCTGGTTAAACCAGCCCAGCCAGGCAATATTGATAGCTGATCATTTGCTTTGCGCACATATTTTTCCAACCAATCCGAACGCCGGTATTTATATAACAGCGGAAATAAGTGCGTGAGTCCAATGGCGATCAGTATAGCTAGTATTTTCATACGAATATTTTTCTGTATTTGAGCTGTGATTCTAGCGCAAATCTAAGACCTGGGTATTAACAGGTGTTTTTAAATTGCCCTGACGTTGCTGCTGGATTGGGCTGCATTTCGTTTATAAGCCGCTCGAGGTCATCACCAGTTTGTCCCAGATACCATTCAGATACCAATCGGAAAGCAATGGAGACTCTGTTGGGCATAAATACTTCACCTTGTGCTAACAGTTGTGGCAGCTCAGCACTGGAAAACCAGCGAATAGTTTCGAGCTCATCATCTCCAATTTCACAATCACGAGACTCAGCCTCGGCAATAAAACCGGCCATAGCGGCAGCTGGAAATGGCCAGGGCTGTGAGGAGCGATAAGAAATTGTTTTTAATCTAACTCTTGCTTCTTCCCAGATTTCTCGTACCACCGCATCCTCCAGACTTTCACCAGGTTCAACAAAACCTGCCAGGGTAGAGTAACGGTTGTGTGGCCAGCGCGACTGCCTTCCAAGTAGGCAAGCATCTCCATGTGATACCAAAACAATTATAGCCGGGTCGATTCTGGGGAATGTCTGTCGGGCACACTCCTCATTGCCACATACCATTCGGTGACCGCCTGAGAGCAAACTATTTGCCGCCCCGCAAGTGCCACAGAAGGTATGGCGATGTTGCCAATAGTGTAGCGCTTTTGCATAGGCCAGAATGCCAGCTTTCAGTGGGTGCATACTACCGGCGAGAATTCGTAGGTCTGAGAACTCACTATTTTTATGACTGCTTAACAGTTGCTCTCGCTGCTGATCATTAACGGTAATTGCAAAATAAACGTGTTCGCCCTTTTGACCTAATAGGGTAGGTTCACGGATTGCGTTGTTGTGACTTAGTTCAGAAGGTTGAATATAGATGGCTTCATAATTTTGATCTGAGGTTTTTTCAAGCAGACAACGACTGCGCCATAAAGGAACCAGGCGGGTGTTATCAAGGGTTAGCTGCTGGGTTTGCCATTTCAGATCATCACGAAGCTCGACTAGTCTATCAAGCCGAACACCACTGAAGCGATTTAGTGTAGATGCAGTTAATCGATCGATTTTTACAGACATTAAAAATGTTACAACTTATATACTAAAGGAAGATCCACAGCCACAGGTGGTGGTTGCATTAGGGTTGCGTATGACGAATCTGGAGCCTTGCAAGTTTTCACTATAGTCAACTTCTGCTCCTTCAAGATATTGCAAACTGAGTGGGTCGACCAATAGCTGGACACCATCATTTTCGATGATGATATCATCGGCTTCTGCTGTTTCATCAAAAGAAAAGCCGTACTGAAAGCCGGAACAACCGCCACCGGAGATATAAACCCGTAATTTCAGCTCGGGGTTCATCTCTTCCAGAACAAGTTCCTGTACTTTGCGCGCAGCGGCACTAGTCAGAATCAGGTCTGCTGCATCATTAAAAGAATTTAATTCTAGTGTATTCATCAGAGTATTTTACGCTTTCCAGGGACTTTTGTGTGATTCGGGTCGTTGAGTATTCAAAACTCAATCGAGCGCTTAAATTAAAAGCATATGTTTTATAACTTATCTTGCGTGCTTTCTTGCCAGGAAAAGCTGGATTGTACGTCGTCTTTTTTACTTGGCAGCAAGGTGATTTCAATTGTTTCAGGAATAAAGTTTTCCGGCAAAGTAATATAACCTTCTATTTGCTGAAAATATTTGAAGCTAAACTTGGGTAATGTAGGGTCTTCGGGCTGAAGGGCTTTCCAGTCCAGAAGAGCAGGTTGATTGGCTAAGGAACCGCGCATTGAAATATTAATTTCACCGCTGATGGTTTTTGCTTTTTGCAAGTTTTGTGTCAACGTCAGATTGAAATGGAAGAGTCGCTCTGATGCAGTAGGCTCAATCAGAAATTTATTCAGAGTAAGACCTTCCAGTTTTCCGCTAGCCCCAGCTAAACGACGGTAAAACGCTAATTCACTATTGATTTCAGCAATTTCTGTCTGATATTCATTTTCTGTTTCCAGCAATCGGTTGTTAGCACCGCGAATGATGCTGAATTGCTGTTCCAGCAAGACTTTTTCTGCAGTTAAAGCATTATTCCTGTCTTCAGCGAGCTGCAGGCGGGTATTTAAATTATCGATCGTTGCAAGGCTTTGATGCAATTTTGGAACAGCAAAATAATAGGTCGTGACGGCACTGGCGAAAACTGCTATTAAAATCAGCCAGAAGTATGCTTTGTTGGAAAAAAAAATTGCTGGGGGCTTGGGACCTGTGTTCATGGCTTCTATCAATACTCAGAGAGAATAAAAAGCGGCCGAAGCCGCTGAGTCCCCACACCATTATTGCTCTTGTTATATTTTCTTATTGTTATTATTTGTTGCACACTGCCAGTCAGAAGTCTGTGCAGCATTTCTAATGCTGCAGAGTTTATACCCTGCTTAGCAGCTGAGGTCAAGAATTCTAACCAATTTACAGCAATAAAAAATTCATTAATTGCTGATTATTGAATCATTCACAGGGTCTTTCGTAGCCTGTATTTTTCCATTATTTACAGGCTTAATCATTAGCATCCATATGCGTAGAACCAGGAGGAACAAATGTGGTCCAGTTGGCACTCTGGTCACCGATGACTAGAAACTCAGGATTCAACAATGTATCTCGTTGATTGTAATCCAGTGGGGTGTTGTCTACACGCATAACTTTACCACCAGCTGCTTCAACGATAGCTTGCGCGGCGCCGGTATCCCATTCCATAGTAGGGCCAAGACGGGGATAGAGGTCTGCCTGACCTGAGGCAACAAGACAGAATTTGAGTGAACTGCCCATGGATGTGAGTTCGTGTGAACCAAGATTTTCCAGATAAGCTTTCACCCTGAGGCTAGCATGTGAGCGACTGCCTACAACAATAGGTGGTGAAGTTGGTGGTAAACGAACTTGTATGGGTGTCTCAGTGGCTTCAACTGAGCGTAGAAATGCTCCCTCGCTTTTGCTACCTGAATAACAATAATTACTAACAGGCACTTGAACAACCCCAAGAATGGGACGACCATTATCGATTAAAGCAATATTCACAGTGAATTCACCGTTTCGCTTGATAAATTCTTTTGTGCCATCAAGCGGATCTACAAGCCAATATCGGCTCCACTGTTTGCGGGTTTCAACATCAACCTGTGTAGATTCTTCAGACAGAATTGGCCACTCAGGTGTTAATGTTTCGAGGGCAGCTACAATCACTTTGTGACTGGCAATGTCAGCCCGTGTTAAGGGGCTGTCATCTTCTTTGGTGATTACACCAAGGTCTTCTTCATTATAGACTTTCAGAATCGCTAAACCGGCTGTGTCGGCTATCTTAATACAGGCGAGTCGGAGCGTTCTAAGTTCTTCTTTGCTGAGATCATTATGTATATTCATAGTTATCGTTTCAGTGTTATTTAATATCTTTATAAGCATCAGGCGGCGTATGGTCTTTCGGTGCCCATTTGCCTTCAAGGAAGTCTCTGGCGAGATACAATGCGGCAAGCGAACGGCCTTCGCTACAGTCGGTGCGGTTTACCAGATCACCAATTCTATTCAAAGGCCATTGTAGCGTTTCAATTTCTTCAGGCTCATCACCAGGCAGCGATTCTGCATAGAGGTCCCGTGCCAATACTATATGGGTGTGGTGGGTCATATAGCCGGGTGCGAGGCTCAGTGAGGTGAGATAGTCCAGCTGCCGGGCGCCAAAGCCTGCTTCTTCTTTTAATTCACGATTGGCAGCATCAAAAATTGACTCTTCAGGTTCCAGTCCACCTTTCGGTAAGCCGACTTCATAAGCGTGAATACCAGCAGCATATTCTCTAATCAATAAAACATTATGGCGATCAATAATCGGCACCACTATGACTGCACCGACATCTCCGGGAACAAGGCGTTCATACAGACGTTTTTCGCCATTTGAAAATTCTAGCGATAACTGTTCAATATTGAACAGTTTGCTTGGGCTAGTGCGTTTGATTTTATGAATTTGTGGAAGTTTTGGCATTAATAACTCAATTTGGCTAATAAACTGTTGTGTAGCTTCCCATTAGTTGCTAACAAAGAGCGGGTATCAAGACCAACAGGCTTACCTTGCAGATCGCTTACCTGGCCACCTGCTTCTTCTACAATGACCGTCAGCGCGGCAATATCAAGAATATTAAGATCGGATTCAATGACGACTTCCAGTTGTCCAGCAGCTAAACGATGGTAATGATAGAAGTCGCCATAGCCTCTGGTTTTGCCGCACGCTGTTAAAATTTCTCCGAGCGCATTCCAGCTAGGACTGCTGGCAATTGAGATAAGGTTTCCGGTGGAAACTGTGCTGGTTGCGAGTTGCTCAAGATCACTGACACAAATCGGTTTTTCATTTAAAAATGATCCTTGCCCACGGATAGCCCATGCCAATTCATTCATGGCTGGGGCGCAACTGACACCAAGAACCAGTTCGCCTTTCAGCATCAATGCTATCTGTACAGAGAAGAATCCATAACCACGGACAAAGCTTTTAGTGCCATCGATTGGGTCAACCAGCCATAGGAAATCAGAATCAGCATGTATACGGCCATGCTCTTCCCCATAAATATCATGATCTGGCCAGTCGTTAAGAATGATCTCTCGGATCGCAGTTTCAGCTTCTCGGTCTGCAATCGTGACCGGGCTCTGATCATCTTTGATATCAACGTCAAGTTGGTCCTGACAGGCTAACTGATAATAATGATTGGCAATTTTGCTTGCCGCTCTTGAAGCCCGCAAAGCAGTTTGTAAATAGGGGTAATAGTCTGGTTGATCAGGCTGTAAGTTCACTGTCATTTTTCTGCTCAGTTTTGCTTCAGTGTGATTGCAAATCAGGGTTAGTTCTCAGGTGAGAATAGACCTTCAAATTGTATCCTATATGCGCCACCAGCTTCAGCTTTTCCGGCTTTTTGCAGGAAGCGGGTGATATCTTCTCTGTTGGCTGAGGCGCGAGCCAGGCAATCGAGTTGATAACGTTTACCATCCGAGTTAATCGTACCGACTAATTCCAGTTCGGTTACCCCCTGATTTCCAAACTTCACCAGTATTGTTTGATTATCACTAACTAATCTTGAGTTTAGCTCGCCTTTTTGTGCTGTGCTGATATCAAAATGGATGTCACCAAGTGCAACTTCGAGTAAACCGGTCAAGCTAGCATTATGCCAATCCATAACCCCCACCGCTGTGGTGATATTGTCTGCACTAATGTCTAGATTGGAGAAGTTGAAATTGATTTCGCCGTTTGCAAATAGCAAAGGAGCTAGTCCCTGTAGATCAATCCAGCTTGCTGGAAAATTACCATACAAACTATGGGATGTAATGAGGTCTTCAGTGGCCCGTAATATTCCTTGTACCTGCATCTGTGGGCCTGTCGCATGAACATTGATCAGGGTAGAAGGGGGTTTGAATTTGAATTGCTCTAGTTTCCACTCCAGTTTACCAAGGTCAATGCCTTGCCAGCGAGCCTGTTCGGCAGAACCATTACGGAGCTGGCCTTTGAGCATGCCGAGCTGTAAAGGGGCTTGTTGTTTTTCCAGAAAATATCCTAACAAACTGGCTGGAGCAAACCAGAGTATTGCTACCAAAAAAATTAGCAAAAGCAGGGTAGTGAGTATTAAACGCCGTAATAATTTAACCACTTTCAGTCAACGTGATATGTGCATTGACTGCACCTGAAATATTTGCTGATGCTCTATTAATGCTGGCGCTTTCTACACTGATTGCATACTGTGCATCGATTAATTCGAGCCAACCAGCTAATTTGTCGAAGTCTGCGCCTTCCAGCCACACTTGAACCATATTTTCAGTATCCGGTTCAATCCTTTGTAAGGCAGATGCCAAACCGGCAGCGCGAGCGCTCTCATCGGTTACTTGTAACAATGAGCGGGTTCCGCGTGCTTTTGTGCTCTGAGCCAGCTGACCTGGCTGCCCAATTTTTCGTAGTGCCTGGACATGCGCTGAAATTTGGGATAATTCTATCAGTTGCTGTTCCCGGGAGCTTATTTGAGACTGTAACTCCACTCTTTTCTGTTGATATGGAAGCCACACAAAAGCCCACAAGATAACTAGAACTAATACCAGCGTACCCGCGGTAATTAGCTGCCGCTCACGCTGTTGTAGATTTTGCCACCAATGTTTCATAATTTTGCTGCCTTGATTACCAGCAGTGCATCTACACCATCCTTGCTCAGGCTTGCTGAGGACATGGAAGCTTCCGTCTCTTGTTGGGTGATGGTTGTAGCCAATAATTCCAACTCACCAATGCTGGCAGCATGTAATTTGATTTCTAGTATGCCCTCACGAAATTCAAGCGAGTCAATCCGAATTTTACCCGGTTGCTGCTGCATGGCGTTTACAAACTCTTTTAAACGGATAAGGAAGCGGCTGTTTCCAGAGCTTGTATCACCTAATAAGGCAAGTTGCTGTCGCGCTTGAATCATCGGATCTTCGATACGTTGCACCGCAGGGAATGTGCTGCGGAAACTACTGGTAATTGAATTTTCGAGTTCAATGACTCGGGAAGAGTCAGATTGTAAGGCCATTATTGCGGTGATAATAACGAGTGCTAGTGCTGTTGCAGCAAGGAAAAGCGGTTTATACCAGTTTTGATGACCGTTAACTAAAGCTGTGCTTCTGAAGTCACCACTGAGCAGATTAAAGCCACCAGTCATTCCAGGTATCGCCTGCAAAGCAAGTGGTTCAGTAGCGGGATCAGCAATGTTTGGGGTGATGTGATATTCAACATCTATCTCGGCTATGTTCGCCAGGGCATCAGCAAAAGGTTGCTCTTCAGCTCCGATAATCTGGATGCGGGTTATCGCAGGATCGACCTGCTCATTTATCACCAGGGGCAACCAGTCGGTGAACACCGTGGTTTGCATAGCCGTACCTTGATGTGAGCCCCAGCGTGTTAAGACCCGGTTACTGTTTTCACAGGTGCTGATGATTAATTCACCAGCTGCAGGTTTAGGTAAGGTATATATATCAGCATAAGCCTGATGCGGGATGATACCAAGTATTTTCAATTCATTAAGACAGGCACTGAGATAATTGCGCTCAATGGCTGTAACTTCAACTTTTCCTGTGTCAGCATTTCGTTGGCTGCAGACATGTAACTTGGCTGGGTCACAGGCGACTAATTCTTCAATCGCAAAGGGTGCTGCCTGCCGAATTTGTGCTGCCTGTTTTGCCGGGATATCAACACTGGTTAAAAGCAAATTTTCAGTCGGTAATAAAAGGACAATCCTGGTAGTGTCTGCAAGAGTTGATGCTACCTGTTGTAATTGACTGCCGTCTCCCTGGCCTGATCCAATACTGGAATCACCACTCCAGCGCCAACTTGCAAAGTTGCTCTGCTGATCGGGTGCTACAGCACAAGTTATATAGAACGACTGTTTCATTGTTTGGTTTTAAGACTCATATTTAGAGCAAAATTCGCCTGCGTAACAATACATGATAAACGCTGCCGCGGCGCTGGAACAGGGTTTCGAACCGACTCACTTCTGCATCCATTTGAATCTCAGCTAGAGCACGGTAATTATGACTGCGAATACCGAGGCCTCGCGGGTCAATACTGATATTTTCAAACACGCTCTGTTGCAGAAAATCTGAAAGTTTACTGAAGCCACTGCCACGTTGACGGATAACACTGTTAATCATTTGTCGGCTCAATCCATCAGCTAGAGATAGTAAAACTTCAGCCGGTGCAGTGTTAACATTAATGCTGCTTCCGCGTTGCGGACTTGCCTGAATAAATTTTTCAAGTTGCTGCCACGTATCCGTATCTACGGCGGGTAAAACCCGCAGTTCAGAAACATGGCTGATTAATCTATTCGCGGTCAAAGCTGGAATTGGACGATTTCTGTAGACCTCATCTTCTGCTCCCTGGGGCTGTGCTGAAGTGTCGCTATCTACCCAGTCGAGTAACTGGTCAGCGATGACGGGATTGAGTCGTAAAACTACCAGCAAGCGACGAAAGCGTTCCAGAGCCAGGGTATTGGTACCCCCATCAAGATTCAACAGGTTGTTAACATTAAAGCGACCATCTAAATCACTCAAGCTCGCACTAATGGTGCCCCCAGCAACCTGAGTTATGGGCAGGCGTTGATACCAGATATCTTCAAGGCCATCAAAGGCCGCTCCGCGTGAGTTGTTTTGGTCTCTTTGGATCAAACTGATAGCCCAGTCTTCGAGTCCTAAGGCGAGTTGTTGCGCCTGGTCACTGCGAATTAGTATACTGCTTCGGCGCAGATCTATATCACCAAGTTCAATGGCTTGAATTGCCAGTACTGCTGCCAGCACTGTAATCGCCAGAGCTATCAATAACGCAGCGCCGTTTTGTTGGTATCCAGATGGGCATTTGATCATGAGCGCTTGCCTGGTAATTCAAGTAGTCGTCTGATCTCTCCAAAGCCATTAATTTGTAATCTGACCTGCACAGCTCTGGGCAACATGCCTCCTTGTTGCGCACTATTCCATTGTGATAACCAACGGCCAGATGAGTCGAGATAACGAAATTCGAAAATTTCAACTTCCTCTAGCAGTTGAGTAGTTGCGAGAGGAACATTACTCGCAAGCCGATCAGGTAGCTGCCAGATCTGACGTTCCAATACTGGTTGTTGCCACTGCCATCGTATCGGACGTTCGTCACTCAGCGGCTGCTGCAGTAACTGGTTGTCGATTAGAGTCACCAAATTCAGTTGTCGATTATCACCAATGAAAGCGGGTAGAACGCCATTCTCTGTTCGCTGAGGACGGTTTATTGCCTGGGTTAAGTCTCGGTCCAGTCGGGCAATCGCCCACTGGATCTCAGCAAGTTGAGCAGAACTGGTACGTTGTACTTGAAGCGACCGAGAGAGGCTCATAAGGCCGCTATAGCCCGCTGCGGCGATTAAAGAAAAAATGCTAATTGCGACCAGTAATTCCAGTAATGTGAAGCCGAAATTAGTGGTCCTCCTATGCGGTTGATAACTGGAATAGCAGTTGCAGTTCATGGGCTTGAACCTTGTAAGCTGAAGCCTGTTTCTGTGGCGCTTAAGTTTTGTCGTTGTGCATCAGAATATATGGCCACATCCAGGCGCAAAATTAGAGGGTCTGATGCAGGTTCTGCATTCAACTGCCAATACCAGTTTTGCTGTCCCATTACTTCAATCCCACCTGTTTGCCCAGGCGCTTGAGCCGTAGATAACCTAAATTCAGTGATGACATTTTGCGCAACCCAATGGGCAAGTGTCTGTTGCTGTAGCTGATCGAGTTGTTGAATTTGTTTGGAGCC
>CAXMRK010000265.1:0-3999 GCA_964195815.1 uncultured Acidimicrobiia bacterium
CAGCAGGGGTACTTCTGTAATAATGCCAATGCGGCAATCCTACGTAAAACCTGGGAGTGCTCTACCTTTAACGAAGAACTTACCGGCCTGGAGGATATGTTTTTAGCCAAACAGTTGAGTGATCGGGGCGAATCTATAGCCTATATTGCCGATGCTTGTGGGACACATATGCATGAAGAAAGTTGGTCACAGATTAAAAACCGCTATGAACGGGAGTCGATTGCCCTGCAACAGATAATGCCTGAGGTACACTTCACCCTCTGGGATTTTTTGCGCTATTACCTGGCGGGGATATCCTCGGACCTGTTAGCCGCCCTGAAGAACAGGGTTGTTATTGGAAAGGGTGGCGAAATCCTGGCCTTTCGGTTGATGCAGTACTGGGGTACTTACCGTGGCAATCATGAGCACAGGAAATTGTCAGAACAACAAAAGCGTCGCTATTATTATCCCGGCGATACTAAGGACTAGGTAAATGGCTAAGTCGAAAACCATAGCTTTATTGCCATTAAAGGCGAATAGTGAGAGGGTTCCCGGCAAGAATTTTAAATTGCTGGCAGGCAAGCCGCTGTTCCGCTGGGTGTTAGATGAACTGCTCCTGGTAAAAGCCATTGAGCAGGTGGTAATTAACACGGACGCCCGCGAGACACTTGCCTATCACGGACTACAACAAAGCGAACGAGTAGTAATCCGTGATCGTCTACCAGAGCTTTGTGGTGACCAGGTCAGTATGAACAGAATTATTGCCGATGATATTAAAGCAGTAGCAGCTGATCGCTATATTATGACCCACACAACCAACCCCCTGATTACAGCCGCCACCATCAAACGAGCGTTACGCCAGCTTAAACAAGCTCCTGCTAGTGACTCTTTATTTACTGTAAATAAAGTACAAACACGCTTTTATCGTGGTGATGGAACTGCCATTAATCATGATCCGATGAATCTTATCCGTACTCAGGACCTTGAGCCCTGGTATGAAGAAAACTCATGTTTGTATATTTTTACCAGGGAATCGTTTGCCCGAACCGGGGCGCGGATTGGAGGCAGCCCTGTATTAATGGAAACACCGGTGCTGGAATCTGTAGATATCGATGAACCCGACGATTGGGAAATCGCGGCTGCATTAGCACAACGGAGGGTAGATACGGGCGGATGAAGATTTTAGTCAGTTGCCCACCAATGTTGGGAATGTTGGAGGAGTTTATTGAACCGGCTGCGGCCAGGGGCCTTGAGCTTGTTCCCGCGAACACCATACAGCTAATGACCGAAGCCGAACTGATTGAAACAGTTCCAGCATTTGATGGCTGGATTATCGGAGATGACCCAGCCACCCGTGCGGTATTTTCAGCCGGCAGAGCGGGGGCTCTTAAAGCGGCAGTGAAGTGGGGAATTGGCATCGATAATGTTGACTATGCTGCCTGCGAAGATCTGGGTATACCTATCTCTAATACTCCGAATATGTTTGGCGGCGAAGTTGCCGATATGGCCATCGGTTATGTTCTGGCATTGGCTCGGCAGACTGTTTATATCGACAGGGAAATACGCACAAACCATGCCTGGCCTAAACCTGCTGGTATGAGTCTTTCAGGAAAAACTGTGGGAGTGATTGGTTTTGGGGATATCGGTTTTAATACTGTAAAGCGCCTGCAGGGGTTTGATGTAAAAGTGACGGTTTACGATCCGGAGGTTGAAGGCAATAAGGGCCTGAAATTTGTCCGCCAAAAAGAGTGGCCGGAGGGTTTGGGTGAGCTTGATTTTCTGATTATTACCTGTAGCCTCAATGCGGAAAACCGGCACATGCTAAACCAGCAGACTTTGGGCATGTTAAAGTTTGGACTAAAGATTATAAATGTCGCCCGAGGCCCTTTGATTGACGAAAGTGCTTTGATAGCAGCGCTGCAAAGTGGTCAAGTTTCAGCTGCTGCGCTGGATGTTTTTGAAGTCGAGCCATTACCCCAGGACTCAGCCCTGAGAGGGATGCCACAATGTATTTTTGGCTCACACAATGGTTCAAATACAGTCGAAGGAGTGCGCCGAGCTAGTTTAGCGGCTCTCGACAAAATTGCAGGATTTTTGGATGAAAAATAAACCTTCAGTTTTGATTACTGGTGCTGCAGGAGGTATTGGCCGAGGGCTAATAAAAGGCTTCCACAAGGCTGGCTACTTTGTCATTGCATCAGATATCAAGGAACCAGACCAGGGGCTACCCTGTGACCACTTTTTGCAGGCTGATCTACAGCAGACGGTAGAAGATGAAGCTTACGCTGCAAGTATATTTCAGCAATTACGCACTCTGTTGCCAACAGACAGCCTGGATGCCCTGATTAATAATGCAGCCGTGCAGGTTTTGGGGCCTTGTGAAAACCTAAGCAGGGCTGCCTGGCAACAAACATTAAACATTAACTTGTTGGCACCATTTTTCTGGACTCAGGCACTATTGCCAGAACTGAAATCAGCCAATGGCTGCGTCGTAAACATCAGTAGCATCCACGCCCGCTTGAGCAAAAAAGACTTCATCACCTATGCAACTAGCAAAGCAGCCCTCAGTGCACTAACCCGCAATATGGCAATTGAGCTGGGTAATAAAATTCGCATCAATGGCATTGAGCCTGCGGCGGTACGAACCAAAATGTTAGAAGATGGCTTTGCTTCACAGCCAGAGGCTATGCGGGATCTTTCAAGCTGCCATCCCATCGGACGTATAGCCGAAACAGATGAAATTGCAGATATTGCTCTGTTTCTCTGTTCCAGAGAGGCCAGGTTTCTCCAAGGCTGTATTATCGCAGTAGACGGTGGCTTGTCGAGCAGGCTCCATGATCCAGTTTGAATTCGTTCAGTAAACTGGGAAGCGGGCTAGCTTATGTTATCGAAAAAAAGATCTGTCAGGAGTGCTAAGCACCCACGCTTATTAATCATTGATAGCTTTCCAGCAGGCTATCCATCTGCTACTGGCAAGCTAAAAAGTCTGTTTATCGAAGACTGGCCGGATGAAAACATTCTACAAATTTGTGTGGATTTGAAGACGGATTCACTCGCCGTTGTTCAGGGTAAGGGCCTGCCGCGACTTAAAATCACTGCTACCCAGGATGTGGCTGGATTGATCCAGCAGTGTCAGGAGTTTGCCCCGGATGCTATCTATTTCAGGCCTAATGAGTATGAAATGATTTTTGCCATTGCCGACAGCTTGATAGCTGAAATCAATTGCCCCCTGATTATTCATATGATGGATGACTGGCCGGAGCGACTACGAATTGCTGAACCTGAGAAATACCAAAAGATAGACCCGGTTCTAAGAAAGCTTATTAATGCCGCTGTCGTTTGCTTGAGCATTTCAGAAAAAATGTCAGCTATTTATACTAAAAGATATGCCTGTAAGTGGTCTGTGCTTGCCAATGGTGTAGATATAGACGACTACCCATTGACCCGAACCGAAGAGGACGAAAAAGGTAAAGGCGATCAGGACTTTATTATTCGCTACTCGGGTGGCCTGGCAGATGACATGACCTTCCAAAGCGTGGTTGATGTTGCCCAGGCTGTTAGCGCATTGCGGCCGGAGTACCGGGTCAGGCTCGATATCCATACAATGAAATGGTACCTTTCAAAAGCTGGGTTTGTTAATGACTTAGATGGCGTAACGGTCACCGAGCTGGTTCCGGATGATGCATATAATTATTCATTAATGTCTGCAGACGCCCTTCTTGTCGCCTATAATTTTGACCCAGATACTATTCGTTACACCGGTTTATCTATGGCAAATAAATTGCCTGAGTGCCTGGCATCTGCTACTCCTGTTTTGGTCTATGGACCATCCAGTATCGCCAGTATAGATTACCTGTTGCGCGCCGCCTGCACGAAAACAGTAACTGCCAGAGATCCGCAATTACTGCGCGAATCAATTATTTATTTGCTGGCTAACCCAGACTATTGTGATCAACTTGGTTTAGCCGGCCGTGCTTATGCCAGCAAACATTTTAATAAAAGTTTACGATGTACTTGGGA
>CAXMRK010000266.1:0-3937 GCA_964195815.1 uncultured Acidimicrobiia bacterium
GGATATATCCGCTCTGCTGGAGCCATCACACATAGCTGGCGGCATAAATTTTGTAATTGGCGTACATTTCCCGGCCACTCCTTTGACTGCAAAATCTGCATCGCCTCTGGAGCAATGGTTTTCTTTTCTAAGCCCATTTCCTGAGCATATCGAGATAAAAATAATTCGCAAAAAGCAGGAATATCTTCTCTTCTATCGCGCAGAGGTGGCAACTGGATTTGAATTACATTGAGTCGATGGTAAAGGTCTTCACGAAAACTGCCGTCTGCAACCTTGGCGGCTATGTCCTGGTGAGTAGCAGCAACAATCCGCACATCCGCTTTCAATAAATCCCGGCCACCTACCCGATAATAATCACCTTCTGCAAGCACACGCAATAACCGGGTCTGCAAGCTTAATGGCATGTCCCCAATCTCATCCAGAAACAAGGTGCCCCCACGCGCTTGCTCAAAACGCCCTGATCGACGTTCAACAGCCCCTGTAAATGCTCCGCGCTCATGTCCAAAGAGCTCGGATTCCAACAAATCCACAGGGATCGCTGCTGTATTAATTGCAACATATGGTTGTCCGGCTCTGGGGCTGTGTTGATGCAAGGCCAGTGCGATTAGTTCCTTGCCAGTGCCGGTTTCCCCCGTCAGTAGTACACTGATATCGGTTTGTGATAAACGGCCGATGGTTCGAAACACTTCCTGCATAACCGGGGCATCGCCAATGATTTGATTGCCATCAATAGCGGTCTCTGCAACCGGCTGCTGTTTGTTGTTTTGGTCGGCTATAGCAAGATGCGCTGCTGCGACCACTTTTTCCAGATCGAAGGGCTTTGATATATATTCAAAAGCACCTCGTTGGAATGCTCCAACTGCCTGATCCAGGTCGGAATAGGCAGTGATAATAATCACCGGTATATCTAAGGCTTGATCACGAAAGGTCTCCAGCAACTCAAAGCCTTCACCGTCAGGTAAGCGTAAGTCGGAAATCAGCAAGGATGGTTTTTCCTCCAACAGCCGATCACGAGTGAGCTCCAAATTTTCGAATACCTCAGTATCAAATCCTGCAGCATCCAATGCCTTCTTCAAGACAAAGCGAATAGAGGGGTCATCATCAACAACCCAAACTTTTTCAGTGCTGGTCATTATCAGATCCATGTGCAGCAACAGGAAGGATAGGCAGCAGTAGTTCAAACCGGCTGCCCTGACTGAGACGCTGGTACAGTAGTTCACCGCTGTGCTGCTGGGCAATTTGCTGGGCAACCGCCAGCCCGAGACCGTGGTTGCTGCTGTGCTGATTTTTTTGTGTGTGCCCTGAAATCAGTGGGGTAAACATATCTGCCTCTAAATCACCGGGAACACCGCTACCATTATCTTCTACTTGAGTACTGACAACTGTTGCATAGCGAATACCCTGGCATGGGTGGTTATGTCGAATTCGAGTGGTAACCTGAATGCGCTCAGCACCTGCTTGAACAGCATTTGTGAGTAGATTTAAAAACAACTGTTGCAGCGCATCGGCATTGCCATCAAGAGCCGGTATAGAAGGATCAAAATCCAAAACCATTCGTGGCGGATCATTGAGTTCCATGCGTTGTACATGCCAGGCGTTTTCTATGATTTGTGCCAGCCGAACAGATGCCTCTGCCAATTCCAAGTCTTCCTGACCCAGCTGTTCTACCAGAGTATCAAGACGGTCAACTTCGCGGATAATTAATTCCGCACAAGCCAGCAATTCCTTATCCTGGTCTTCTTTATTTAATTCTGAAACCAGCAACTGAGCCGCACCACGCATACCACCTAAGGGGTTCCTCACTTCATGGCAAAGTGTGCGTCTCAAAAGAGCCAGAGACTCTGCCTGTAGTTCACGTCGGGCTGTCCGTGTCAGTAATTGCCGATCTGCTTCTGCATGTAGTTCCAGCAGTAAATAGCCGCTTTGGGATAAAGGGCGTATCCAGCAATCGGCAATATATTCCTGCCCATCTGCCAACACCAATTCCTGGCCTCGCATTAAAACCATTTGCCCACTGGCGGCCACATTTTGGACTTGCGGCCCAAGCTCTGCGCTACGGCTCAATACTTCTGGTAGCACACAACCCTTTAAGCGTTTCCGGCTGCGACCAAATAACTCTTCAGCAACAGGGTTTACATCAACAATCTCTCCAGCATCATTGAGTAACAACAATGGCAAGGACAGGTTCTCAAAAACATCTTCTCCAAGTCTTGGTTCACCCGTTGGTAGTTTAAGTTTATTTATGGAGTAGAGTTCGGCCACTGCCTGCTTAGTTTCCTGATCCGGATGTTACCGTCGCTTGTTTCATGTGAAAAGTTACTGGTTGAGTGTTTGCTACTACCTGGCTACGATTATCCAGAATTGTGGCTCTTACTATATGTTCACCACGGTCAATTTCTTTCAGCTCAAATGTTGTTGCTGTCTTTGCCGGTAGCTTTTCCCCATCCAGAACTAGCTGAATTGTATCGTCCTCAAATAATGGGCCGGGCAACCTAACCTCAACAGTAACAGTGGCGCCGGTGCCCCAAATACTGGCTTCATTTAATGGACTTGTAATTGAGACCCCTCGATAATTCCGTTTAGGTTCCTCAGTAGCTGCTGCAGATGTCTCTGTTGCCTCGGGCTTGTATACAGTTAATTTTTTCTCTGGGCTGATGACACTTAATCCAGGCAGATCAACCGGTTTTGCATTCTGCGCAGGTGGGTTTTGGGTATATTCGATTGAGCCATCAGGCTTAACCACTTTATAGAAATCCTTAGCCATAGCTGAAGCGATAAAACATAGGCTCAATAATGCGATAAATATAGCTGTAAAGTGCTTGTTATAACCTTTCATAACGACCTCCATTTCGTACCACGAGCACGATCAGATTTAAGGAATTGCCACGCTATACTATCACCTTGCCTGATATCGACTGCGACCCGGCAGTTGCCGAGCCGTTTCAGTATTGTCAATGCAGCCTTCTTATTCAGGCTAAATAGACCCAAATAGCTATTCTTAGAGTGAATAGTACATATCAAACTCTACCGGATGAGTCGCCATCCGCAGACGTGTGACCTCATCCATTTTCAGCTCAATATAGGCATCAATTAATTCATTACTAAAGACACCACCGGCGGTTAAGAAATCACGATCCCCATCCAATTCGGCCAGCGCCTGATCCAGGCTATGGCAAACGGTAGGAATATTAGCCGCTTCTTCGGCTGGCAAGTCATATAAATCTTTATCCATTGCCTCGCCTGGATGAATCTGGTTTTTAATCCCATCCAGTCCTGCCATCATCATCGCAGCAAACATCAAATAACCATTGCCTGTTGGATCGCCAAAACGAATCTCAATACGGCGGCCCTTAGGATTAGTAACAAAAGGAATACGACAAGAAGCGGAGCGATTTCGCGCAGAATAGGCGAGCATAACTGGCGCTTCAAAACCAGGCACCAAACGCTTATAACTATTGGTTGAGGCATTAGCGAACGCGTTTAAAGCTTTGGCATGCTTGAAAATACCACCAATATAAAATAGTGCGGTTTCAGATAAGCCTCCGTAGCCATCACCGCTGAACATATTGTTACCATCTTTAAATAAAGACTGATGGACATGCATACCGCTACCGTTGTCACCTACCAAAGGCTTAGGCATAAATGTCGCTGTTTTACCGCTCCCATGAGCAACATTATGGATAACATATTTCATGGTCAGTAGTTCATCGGCTTTTTTGGTCAATGTATTGAAGCGAGTGCCAATTTCACACTGTCCTGCAGTACCCACCTCATGATGGTGTACCTCAACCTCTACCCCCATTTCTTCCATAACTTCACACATAGTAGCGCGGATATCATTTAGCGAATCTACCGGCTGTACTGGGAAGTAACCCCCTTTAACACCAGGTCTATGTCCGGTATTAGTACCATCATAGTGAGCGCCAGTGTTCCAGGC
>CAXMRK010000267.1:0-4431 GCA_964195815.1 uncultured Acidimicrobiia bacterium
GCAACTGAGGGTGATGCAGATCCTGGCTGGATTGCCTATATAGTTGCAGAAGTATAAAAAAACGGACTTGAAAGTCCGTTTTTTATAGATTTAGGATTTAACCCGAATATTTCACCAAGGCGGACGACAAAATGACACATATTCTTTTTATTCAAAGATATGTAGGCCATTTTAGCTCATTCTATTGCTTACGGTTTTTCCTATCCGGGTTAGCGTTTATTGACCACCGTAAAGTTGTGCTAGCAATTTCTTGTAACCCGCGTAGTCTTCAGCGGCAGCTTCAATCATTTGCGTTGCATTGAGTTCAGTCAAGGCATCAAAATACGCCTCATCTTCATGTAGATTCAGCATGGCTAGTTTAATCGCTGCTTGAGTATCCTCACTGACATTACTGGATGCTGAAAGGGTTAATCCAGGTAGGTTTTCTGAGGTATAGACTGGGTAAAGGTTCTGGTATTGTTCAACTAGCCAGACAGGTGTAATTGCAGCATCTGCTTCCATACTGAATGTCATTTCTACACTATCAAGTGAAGTTGCAGCATTTGAAACTATGGTCGGTTGTGAAAAAGGGTTTGGAAATGCTTGAAGAAGGACCAGGTAACCAAGACTAGGGGATGGCAGAGTAGAAATTATTCTGCCCACAAACAGGTCAAGTTCATCATCAGCATAGGCGCCGCTTGTAAGAATGGAATAACTGATATCTTCTTTCACTCTAACCAGGGGAATATAACCTTGCTTTTGAATTCGGTAGTCAGTTAGAGGCGCATCTTCTAATACCAGGTCAGGAGTTTCACCATTACGAACATTCAACCAATGCTGTTGATAATCTCGTGGGGATTTCAAGGTAATGGTATGACCGCTGGATGCGTTCAGGTATTTAATTAAAGGTGCATACACTTCTGCAGAGCGTTCTGCCGGGTATGCTGGATGCGCTAGAAGGGTTAATTCATCTGCATAGCTCGGATTGACTAGCAGTATGCCGAGCAAGAATAAGGGTGTAAGAGCAGATCTGAAACTACGTGATTTAAAATGGTTTCTAGTTGTTTTAATGGTTCTTGAAGGCATGTTATTGCCACTCCCTAAGTGATAGCTGACATTATAATAACGCAATTTAGGCAAAAGTCTAACTATCAAGAGCGTGCAGGCAAAGATTATCCCGTAATATTTATCTTGTTACCCAGTGGTACTGAATTTTCATCAACAATAAATAAATCTTCACTGCTTGTTATAGAAGAAACACTAATTGCTGCCAGCCCCGCCAAACTATTATTTTGATAAGTGCAATTCAGACATTGACCTTTGCGTTTCCCGCTTGCATTACGAATCAGGTTTATTTGCTTAATGTGAGCAGGATCGATCTCTACTTTGAATCTACATAAAGCATATTTTGGCTGTCCCAGATATTTGAGGCGGGCAATAATTTCTTGTCCGGGGTAACAGCCCTTGTCGAAATCAACTGCATTATTCGCTAACAGTCCAAGCGATTGAGGCAGATGTTGGGCTGTGGTTAGCTCATTTAGCCAGACCATTTCAGAGTTGATATCGGCACTCTCCCAATACCCATCTATGGGCTCATGGTTATTTTCAAACTGTTTTGATTGCGCATATATAAAACTGCGAGATGGGTCCATAGGGTGAACAAAACTTGGCAAGGAATCTAAACTCTCTAATTGCTGACTACAACCAAACACAGATGAATTTTTCTGGTATTCAATCTCGAGCATCGCCCGCATACGATAACGGAGCAGGGTTTGCATAACCGTGTCTATCAATACCGCAGGCAGTATCATCAGAAAAACATCATCGATCAGAGCGAGAATAAAAGTGCTGATTACACGACCCTTAGGCTCACAGTAGGCGCCAACTCTGGATTGCCCAGGCTTGAGTTTTAAAACATCAATTGTTAATTGAGACTGCAAAAAACTGCGAGCATCATTACCGTGTATTTCTAAACAAACCAAATGTTTTAGAGCTATCAATTTTGTCGGCTTTTTCATCGTCTCAACAAGCAATAAATAAGAACTATTCGTAATATCAATTATAAGGCTAATGGATACAACAAGCAGTAAATATTCTTTGTCGTAAAAATTAGTTTAAATTATTTCCTGTGGTTGACCTAAAGCGATATAATCATGCGATAAAAATTAACTGTCGAAATATTGCTTAATTGCGTTATTACAACAGCATTCTATTCAGCAATAACTAAATAAGTTAATAAATTATGACTTCTAAACTAATGGAATCTAACAACCGGGAACAAACGGATCGAACAGATTTCATCCCCAGCGATAAATCAAAAGTAGTTAAGACAAACACCTCAACTGAGATGCCGCGTGAAATAGGAGGCTCAGATGGACCTGAACCCACGCGTTATGGAGATTGGGAAAAAAATGGTCGCTGCAGCGACTTTTAAAGATTAATTAATGGAGACCAACAGATAATGGCTACTGAGAAAAATACTCCAACCCAACAGCAACGGCCGATATCGCCTTTTATGATTGGTCCGTATTATAAACCTCAATTCAGCTCTATTCTTTCTATTGCTCATCGAGCCAGTGGTGTATTTCTATCAATTTTTGGTTCCTTAATCCTCATTTACTGGCTATTTGGATTAAGCCGTGGACCAGTTGCTTTCCAGCAGGTGATGAACAATCTCACTTCAATACCCGGCATGCTACTTTTGGCAATGTTGTGTTTTGCTATTTATTACCACTTTTTTAATGGTCTTCGCCATCTGATTTGGGACACTGGCAGAATGTTGGAGATAGATCAGGCTAACCGCTCCGCTATTGTTGTGCTTATCTGCAGTGCTGGTGCAACACTAGTTACTCTCGCGATTGCTGGAGGTTTGTTATGAATATGCGACATCCATTAGCTAATGCCCGCGGACTTGGTAGTGCTAAATCAGGAACTTCGCACTGGTGGGGACAAAGAGTAACCGCCTTACTTTTGATCCCACTAGTGATATGGATGCTGTATGTGGTTATCGTATATGCAAACCAGCCATATCAGGTTCTGCAGGTATTTTTTAGTCATTCATACAATAGTATTCTGGCAATCCTGTTGATATTAGCCATGCTTCGTCACGCCCAATTAGGTATGCAGGTAGTGATTGAAGATTACGTTCACTCGCAGCCATTGGAGACTATTCTTCAATTGTTAGTAAAACTATGCGCCCTCACGGGAGCAATAACCGGTGTGCTAGCGGTAGTCCGCCTGGCTTTACAGGGATAGCATAAGGATTTTGATCAATGTCTAACGCTTATAAAGTTATAGAACATAAATATGATGTCGTAGTAGTAGGGGCTGGTGGCGCTGGTTTACGGGCCACCATGGGGCTGGCTGCTGCTGGCTTGAAAACAGCAGCTTTAACCAAAGTATTTCCCACAAGAAGCCATACTGTAGCAGCTCAGGGTGGTATGTCAGCTGCACTGGGTAATATGGGAGAGGATGATTGGCGCTGGCATATGTACGATACTGTTAAAGGTTCTGACTGGTTAGGTGACCAGGATGCTATTGAGTATATGTGTCGCGAGGCTGTACCTTCAGTGATCGAATTAGAACATTACGGAGTTCCTTTTTCTCGTACTGAAGATGGCAAAATTTATCAGCGGCCATTTGGTGGTATGACCACAAAATTTGGTGAAGGTGGAGCCGCACAAAGAACTTGTGCAGCTGCGGATCGAACCGGTCATGCAATCTTGCATACGCTCTACCAGCAAGCATTAAAACATGATGCCACATTCTATATTGAATACTTCGCCCTCGATCTGCTGATGGATGATGATGGCACTTGTAAGGGTGTTCTGGCATGGGATCTTTCCGAGGGTACTCTGCATTTGTTCAGAGCCCATGCGGTTATCCTTGCAACCGGTGGTTACGGACGTACTTATTTTTCATGTACCTCTGCGCATACCTGTACGGGTGATGGCGCAGGAATGACGCTCAGAGCGGGCTTGCCATTACAGGACATGGAGTTCATTCAGTTTCACCCAACTGGTATTTATGGTGCCGGACCGCTAATTACGGAAGGCGTACGTGGAGAGGGTGGTTTCCTGACCAATTCTGAAGGTGAGCGTTTTATGGAACGCTACGCACCGAGCGCTAAAGACCTTGCTTCTAGAGATGTTGTCAGTCGAGCAATGACAATGGAAATTCAGGAAGGCCGAGGCGTTGGCCCCGATAAGGATCATATTCATCTTAATTTGCAGCACCTTGGCACTGATGTGATTGATGAAAGGCTTCCAGGAATTGCTGAATCCGCAATGATCTTTGCGGGAGTTGATGTAAGCAAAGAACCTATTCCTGTGTTACCAACCTGTCATTACAATATGGGCGGCATACCTACCAACTATCATGGTGAAGTCGTGCACATCGAAGGTGACGATCCAGATGCTGTTGTTCCTGGATTATTTGCTATCGGTGAAGCAG
>CAXMRK010000268.1:0-13902 GCA_964195815.1 uncultured Acidimicrobiia bacterium
GCGACACATCCAGCCCCCAGCCTTTGGCTTGAAAATAGCCACTAACAAAGAAAAGATATGACATTTGCACCAGTACGGCGATCATGGAAATCAAAAACAGATGACTGGCCCAACTTTTTCTTAATAACAGAGTCAAGCTACCCAGAACACCAAAAATAACAGCAGCACCAAAGGCCATATTTACCCAGCCCGGTGTTGAGCTATACATCTGCTGTTCAAAGGCCGGTAATTTCGACAGGTCCTCTGCCGTCATCTGTATCTGGTTTAAATATTCCATTAAACCCAGACCATTCCAAACCAGGGCCAGTACAGCTATTAACCAAAATAATAGTGGGGGATTCACTTTTACAGCCGAATTCATTTTACACTCCTTTTTTTACTACGTTCCCATAGTAAGACTAGCAGAGCCGGCAACAGTCTTGCAATATTAATTAGAAAATTAGTGTTTAAGCTAGTGTAGTGTCCTACACTAGCCAGCGAAAATAAATCGCATTCTTGGAGTAATGCAACATATACACTGCGATTGCTATAGTGACCGCCGGGATCAGCATCGTTTTAAAAGCGAATAAGTCCAGATATCCAGCGAGGTATAGAGAATGAGCCATTTGTACCAACACGGCAATTAAGGAAGCCATGAAAAAAACCACAGCAACAGGCTTGCGTAAAAGAAGAGATATGGCTCCTAAGACCCCAGCAGTCACCGCTATCCCTGTGACGATTGTAATCCACTGTGGCATCATCATATATAACTGTCTTTCGATCACTGGCAATGCAAAAACATCTTCACCAGTCATTCCCAGCCTCGACAAGAAATTCCACATGCCAAAACCATTCCAGAGCAGCGCTGCGATAGCAACAATCCAGAACTGACGCGGAGGCTCTACTCTATTAATGCTTGTCATCTTATCTCCCTTAGCCCGAATATTTCACCAAGGCGGACGACAAAATGACATATATTCTTTTTAGTCAAAGACATGTAGGCCATTTTGGCTGATTCTATTGATTACAGTTTATCCTATCCGGTTTTGCGCTGCATCTGACTTCACATTTCGGCCGATCCTTCTCAAACCATAGCTAGCGCTATGCTTTTCCGAACGATCAGCCAAACTGTTTCGCCAGCTACATCGCAAACTCCAGATCCTTGGTGAATTATCCGGGTTAGACATTTTATTATTATTGAGAAACGCTACGATTACTTCCCGTAGCGCTGTTGCAGACTGGCAAACACTGCCCTTAGGCCCATAGCTTCGCCACCTGTGGGTCTACCTGGACGATCACTATCGTTCCATGCATAAGTATCAATATGAACCCAGGTGATTTCAGGTTGAATAAATTTCTGTAGAAAAAGTGCTGCTGTGACAGCGCCCGCACCCGTTAGGCCTGAGGTCACATTATTGGTATCGGCAATTTTGCTCTTCAGGGATGCGCTATAAGGTTGGTATAAGGGCATTGGCCATAGTGGGTCCTGAAGTCGCTCGCCATTCTCGAGAATATTTGCCTGCAGTGAACTATCGTTTGTAAACAAGGGCGGCAGATCCGGCCCCAAAGCAACCCGTGCAGCACCGGTGAGAGTAGCAAAATCGATCACCAAATCTGGACTTTGTTCACAGGCATAGGCAAGCGCATCAGCCAGAACAATTCGGCCTTCAGCATCGGTATTGCCAATTTCGACTGTAAGGCCTTTGCGTGTTTGCACTACATCGCCAGGCCGATAGGCATCCCCACTGATGGCATTTTCAACGGCAGGAATCAATAGCTGAAGGCGCACCGGCAAATCTGAGGACATCACTAGTCCTGCTAATGCCAGTGCATGAGCTGCGCCGCCCATATCTTTTTTCATCTTTAACATGCCACTGGCCGGTTTAATATCTAATCCACCAGTATCAAAACACACACCTTTACCAACTAAAACCAATAGAGGAGCAGCATGATCACCCCATTCAAGTTTTAACAAACGCGGGGCCCGGTTTTTTGCAGCCGCCCGACCAACTGCATGAATAGCCGGGTAGTTGTTATCCAGCAAGTCATCGCCAATTATGGCGTTAAATTCAGCTCCGTGTGAGCGGGCCAATTGCTCAACCTCAGTTGCTAAATGCTGTGGCCCCATATCCTCAGTTGGAGTATTTACCAGATCGCGCACCAGATAGCTGTTGTTTACCAGATGCAAAACTTGCTGCTGCAAATGCTCCGGCAAATACAAACGTGGCCGCTCATTCCTGGGCTCTTTATAGCGGCTGAATTCATAACTGGCTAAGCCCCAACCCAGGTATACTTCTGCCTCAGCTTGCTCTGTGAGCCTGTAATCACCAGCAGGCAACACAGCAGGCAAGTCCTGTAGCTGCCGAACGCCACCTTCAGGGTGCGCACCCAACAGTACGATTAAAATTTCCCCATTATTGCCTGGGATAAGCAAATGGCTTCCTGGCGCTGCGCGATACTGCTGTGTGTTTACCCAGTTATGCACAGATTGCGCTTGCCCTTCAAGCCAAATAGGTAAATCATCAGGCTGTAGCAGGTGAATTTGAACTGTTTTATTGTCGGTTTTTTCTTGCTCAGTGATGAAAGCATTCAGGTGTTGTTCTGACATTCGATTTTTCCTAAGTCAATGTTCTGAATAGTATATGCCCGTTAGCAGAAAAGTTGCATCAATTGGTTAACATATCAGGATATATTTAATACCCACCCCGGATGATGTAGGTTGTAGTAAGGGTACAAAACACTATATATTGTGTTTACGAGAGGGATAAGTTGAGAGCGAGCATGTATGACTTGCAACAACAAGTACTGAGAACGGATGTTTCAGGCATGCCACTGGAATGGATTAATTATCAGGATGCAGTGCGCCTGATTGCATCCGATCAGGTCAGCTATACCCTTGGCAGTACGGTATTTCGAATACGAGGAGGCATCAGTGCCATCAGCGGAGAACGCAGTGTTATTCCGGTAAATGCAATTCTGGCTACTCTAGGCAAACATCCAAATAATAAACACTTCAAAAACGGCTACACTCCTCCCCTCTCAAACAATGCACTTTTCCGCCGCGATCAAAACCTTTGCCTCTATTGCGGTAAACATTTCCCCAGACACTTACTTTCCCGAGATCATGTTAAGCCACTAAGCCAGCAGGGAGCAGACCGTTGGAACAACGTTGTTACTGCTTGTAAGCGCTGCAACAATCATAAGGCGGACTGGACCCCAGAGGAGGCTGGCATGCAATTGCTGGCTATACCATTCATCCCCACACATGCGGAATACGTGTATTTGCAAGGCCGTCGAATTCTCGCTGATCAGATGGATTTTCTACTGGCGCATTTCCCCCGAAACAGTGTTTTGCGTAAACGGGTTGAAAATGGCCAAAGTCTGTTGAATTAATTAATCTGGCTTTTAAGCAGGCTCTGCTCTATTCTGAACCAAATTTATTAGAAACCCATTTATATGCAAATTACACCTGACACTGCCTTACTGGTCGATTCCAGCATTTACATATTTCGCTCCTGGTTTTCAAATGATCCTGAAGATTTTGTTGATCATCTCGGTCAACCGACAAATGCAGTATATGGATACACGGGCTTCCTCTGTACTTTACTGGAACAAACACGGGCAAACGAGATAGGTCTGGCTTTTGATGAGTCTTTGACCACATCATTCAGAAATGAAATCTTTCCGGACTATAAGGCAAACCGGGAGCCTGCACCCATCGAATTAAAGCGGCAGTTTGCCTGGTGTAAAGAAATCGGAGCGGCGCTCGGTCTCGCTTGCTTTGCGGACAATCGTTACGAAGCTGATGACCTAATTGGCTCATTAGCAAGACATCACCGAAATGAAGGCAAACATCTCTGTATCGTTACCGCAGATAAGGATCTTACTCAGTTAATTTTTGGTGAAGATATCTGGTGGGATTTTTCCAGACGCAATAAACTGAATCGCAATGGAATTAAGGATAAGTTTGGAGTGTACCCTGAACAGATCGCCGATTTTCTGGCAATTACAGGCGATAAAGTTGACAACATTCCCGGTGTTCCAGGAGTGGGGCCTAAAGGAGCGTCTGCTTTATTAACGCATTTCGGGGATCTTGATCAACTTTGGGAAAGAATTGATGAAATCGTTCATCTACGCTTACGTGGGGCAAAATCAATCCATACAAAGCTAAAAAATAACCGGGAGCTTGTTGAACTTTCTCGCCAACTCACCGGAATATTTGAGCATGCTGAGCCGGTACTTGAGGCGCCACAGATTACCCGAGGCGCCATCAATCAAGATGCCTTAAATGAGATTTTTGACAGACTAAATTTTGGCCCGATGTTACGCCGACGCTGCCTTAACTTATAATTGCTCGCTCAGTTTTGTCTGCTTGTGTTTTTGCAGTTTCTCCATAAGAGTATCCAGGTCGGGATTGATGACATTAGGCGCCTTGGCAACTCCTGTACGTACAATACTTACTGGCCTGGATGCTCTTCCACTCCTATCCAAAGATCCCCAGTGGCTATTTGCAAAGTAATATAACCAATCACCCCTCAGCACACCAAAATTAGGGTTATCGAAGACCGGCTGAGCAACAGCTAAAGCCGCCACTTCAGTGATTTCAACTCCTGCATCATCAAGCTGTAAGCGCATAACGCGGTTGGGTTTAAATCCATTCTGAATAATTACCAATGAATTGTTCCACTGATACATCCCGTCAATACCGCTGGTGTTAAGAGTGTCTGACATTATCGGTTGACGCACTTGCCCAAGCTCAAGATTTAACAAAAACAGACCCTTACTGTAATCACTAATATATAGATAAGTATTTTCTTTGTTCAAAACTAGTGAACGAATACTCAGCAACTTGGGAAAAGTCGCGAACAATTTGGGTGACTTATCGCCTGGTTTTAAAATATAAATTACAGGCGTCTGGGAATCAGCAATATAGACACTGCCATCCTCTGCCAGCGCCATATTAGCAAAAGAATGAGGGTTTCCATCAAGAGCCATAGGGAATCGTTCTAATAACTTCCCACTCTGTAAATCAAATTTGAATAAAGCAGAACGCCCATAATCACCCGGCTTATAATTTTTAAACATGGATAGAGCAGCACTACTGACCCAGAAAATTTTGCGTTGCTGATCAACTTTAATATCAAATATGCTCCACATACCATTGCCTGCATCGGCCTGGAAAAGAGTTGAATATTTACCATCTTCACTAACTCGGAGAACTTTACCATCTGAGATGGTACCAATTAAAAAAGTGTTATTGATAGGATCCCAATCTATGCCCTCAGGAAGCACTATGTCTTTAGATAGAGTCAAAACATTTTCAGCTACCCCCGCTGGCGTAGATGCTTCTACCATCAAATCATTTATATACTCATAGACTTCAGTTCCACGAATATTCTTTGAATCATCAGATGTATTAAAATCATATGCAGCGCCTTGTTGCTGCAAGAGCAACATCAGATCATATGCCTCTCTTTTGTTATCAACCAGCGAATAGGCCAATGCTAATCGGTACATATATTCAGTATCTAATGGACGCAGTTGGTGCAACTGCTCCAATATTTTGATATATGCCCGAGTTTGTTTTTGGCTATATGCTTTATCTGCAAGCTGCTGGAGTTGTGGCACTGAATCAGGCAATGCAAAGGTCTTGACTGCTGGGCTGGCTGCAGCCTGAGTTTCTGGCTCCGCTTGTGCACTAACCATTGCAGTTGTTAACAAGCTGATTAACAATACTGCAACACAATAAATATTTTTCATATTCGATTCCTGGATTAGTCTGGTACAAATAACCATAACTATTAAATTTAATAACACGTTATTTTAACAAAGAGTCGTTAATTTTATCGAAAATACTGCTTAATTTGCAGCCAAGGTCAACATGCATAAACCACTCTGTCACTATCGCGGTAAGTTTCTCAGTCTGCTTGAAATCGATAGCTGGGAATATGCTGAACGAATCAATTCACAAGGCGTCGTCGTTATCGTCGCCGCTACAGATGAACAAGACATCGTATTAGTCGAACAGTTCCGTACTCCGGTAAATGCCAAGGTGATTGAATTGCCTGCCGGACTGATTGGAGACATAGCCGAATTCCGTAATGAAACATTATTTGCTGCAGCGCGTCGCGAACTTCATGAAGAAACCGGATTTGAAGCGAGTCACTGGGAGCATATTCTTAACTGCCCTGCCAGCGCTGGAATGAGTAGCGAAACTCTCAGCATTGTCCGCGCCAGAGGCTTGAAAAGAACCGCAGATGGCGGTGGTGACAGTAGTGAAAATATTACTGTACATGTGATTGCATTGGCGGAAGTCGAACAATGGCTGCAACAACAGCTCAGCAGTGGCAAACTGATTGATCCAAAAATTTACTCAGCGCTCTACTGGCTAGGCAAAGATGAGGTATAAACAAGCCTGCAAGGTCTGCTAAAAAACCAGGTAATAAATATTCAGTACTGAGGCCACTAGTAGAATTATCAGGGTCATTAGTGTTCCTCCGAATCTTCCAACTGAGTATCCCGTAGATCCGCTTAAGCCAAAGGCATGCATAATTCGAGCAATCACTAGAATAACTGCTAACACAGCTGCAATTTTGGCATCATTTGCACTGCGCATTAACAGAAACAGCAAAATCAAAATAATGGGTACGTATTCTGCAAAATTCGCATGCACGCGAATTGCCTGGCCAAGCACCTGATTGTCCCCATTGCCAATACCTATTTTTTCTGTCCGGCGTAAATTAGCAACCCGGTATGACAAAACCAGAAACATCAAACCCAGAAAAGAAGCGCACACACCCACCACAGCTACAGAATCCATTGTCTTACCTCAGTTATAAAATATCCTGCTAGTGTAGAGGATTAGTAACGCTTTTTCCTGAACCCTACTAACTTGCTTTTGCTAAACCTCTGGGAGATAACATGGCTTTTGTAATTGCCTGATCGAGATCGGCGATAATATCATCCACATGCTCAAGCCCAACAGCCAGCCGTACCATGCTGCTACTGATACCCGCTTCGGCAAGTTCTTCAGGTGCATAGGTGGAGTGTGTCATCGAAGCGGGATGCTCAATAAGTGTCTCGACATCGCCAAGACTCACCGCCAACCGACACAAAGCAACATTATTCATTAATGAAACGGCATGTTCAAACTGGCCTTCTAGTTCAAATGCCATTACCGCACCACCGGCCTGCATTTGTGAGCCAATTAAATGATAGCCTGAATGGGAAGCCAGACCCGGGTAGTCCACCTTGCGAATCTGTGGGTGTTGTTCCAGCCAAAGTGCCACTTTTTCAGCATTGGCAACGTGTTTTTCTACTCTTAGAGGAAGGGTTTTCAAACCACGGGTTAATAACCAGGCATCGTTGGGAGAAATTATTGCGCCCAAATCCTTGCGCATTGTGGCTTTTATTTCAGCAATCATTTCTGTACCACCACAAGCAATACCGGCAATAACATCACCATGTCCATTTAAGTATTTAGTCGCAGAATGGACTACCAGGTCTGCACCAAGCACTGCCGGATTTTGCAACACCGGGGACATAAAAGTGTTATCAACTACGGTAATAATATTGCGTGCTTTGCAAAAAGCAATCAGTCGACGCAGGTCCAATACCTGTAAGCCGGGATTTGAAGGAGTTTCAAGATACATCACCCGCGTATTTTCGCTGACAGCCTCCTCTAGAAGTTGCTCCATACAGGCATCATCACATCCATCCACCAGCTTTACTTTAATTCCCATGGCTGGCAAATGATGTTTAAGTAATGAAAAAGTACAACCATAAAGTGCTGCGGTAGAAACCAGCTCATCACCACATTTAAGCAAGGTCAACAAGCTCGCTGAAATGGCCCCCATGCCGGAAGCAAAAGCGGCAGCAGCTTCGGTTTTTTCCAGTGCTGCCATTCTTTGTTCCAACTCATGGGTGGTTGGATTATCCAGACGACCGTAAATGTAGCCTGGTTCATCCCCGGAAAACCGCGCAGCTCCCTGAGCTACGTTATCGAACACAAAAGTTGATGTTTGGTAGATTGGAGTAGACAGGCTGCCATGTGGGTTTTTATTGTGCCTTGGGCCATGAATAGCCAAAGTTTCTATATTTGTCTGTGGCTGGATTTTGTCGTGTTCGTTCATAAATCACCATACACTCAAACCCGCTAGCGGGTATCTATAGGGGTAAATTCGTGCTCGTTTTAATTTCTCTCAAGACCACGCTGGTATGAATTCTGGCAATCCCTGGCATCGGGATAAGCTGCCTGGAAATAAAATCATGTAATGCCTCAGTATTCGCCACTAGTACCTTGAGTAAATAATCGTATTCACCGGTTAGGTGGTGACATTCAAGAACTTCTGGCATTGCCACAATTCGTTCTAAAATTTGCTGCATATGTTCGGGCTGATGAAGCTCGAGACTCAACTCAATAAAACATAAATTATCCAGCCCCAAACTGCTGCGATCGAGATGCGCGTGGTAACCGCGAATAATACCGCTGCGACGTAAACGCTTTACTCGAGCTAAACAAGCTGGTGGCGATAGATGAATCTGTTCAGCCAATGCTGTGTTACTGATTCGCCCTTGCTGCTGCAAAATCTCCAGAATTTCCAAATCACTCTGGTCTAACTGTGCTTTCTTATGTTTATTCTCCATATTTACACCATCCTTTCAATTAATTTTGTCACTTTCTTATTATATAAACATATTCTTTTGTTTCACCATATTTTATATTAATTTAATTAGTTTATATATATTGTTTGCCGTTGATAATTAACTGAACAAATCTGCATGAATTACCTGATCTGTCCTAATCTATGCGCTAAACAGACAACATAAAGAGTTTAATTAGATATTTGCTAAGCCATTATTTTGTATATACTTAGCGTTAACTGGCTGGAACAGAACTCTCTCAATGTTACCTGCCTACTTCAAAAACGTTTATCACCTCGGAGATACAGATGCTTAAACCAATATTAAAGTCGTCATTTGTGGCGACACTATTGCTGCTTGCTGCTTGTGAAAATAAAGATGCTGCAGTTGACCAGGTAGCAGAGAAACCAGTAACAGAAGCCGCTGGAGAAACAATACCTGATGTGTTTGTAGAAAAAGTTTCACCAGCAATCGGTACTTGGGGCATGGACCTTGAAGGTCGGAATGAAAACATCACTCCAGGTGATGACTTTTTCCTTAGTTCCAATGGTAACTGGCTGGATGCGCATGAAATTCCAGCTGACCGCAGCAGTTATGGTGTAGGCCTGCAAGTACACGAACGTGCTCAAGAACGAGTTAAAGCCATAATTGAAGAACTGGGCAGCAAAGGTGGTGCAAAAGGCACGCCTGAGCAAAAAGTTGGCGATTACTACGCCAGCTGGATGGACGTTGAAACTGTCAATAGCAAGGGTGCAGCAGCACTGCAGGAAGATCTGACACGGATTGCAGCTATTAGTGACCTTGCAGGACTCACTGCAGAATTCGGACGTGCTAATTACGTCGGAGGAAACCGCATTATTAGTGCCGGTCTAGGTATCGACCCGAGCAACCCGGATAAATATAATTTTAGTGTTGGCCTGGGTGGAATGGGCCTTCCTGATCGGGATTACTACCTTGAAGACAGCGAGCGTTTCCAGAATATTCGTAGCGAATATGTTGCCCATATAACAGAGATGCTGAACCTGGCTGGGATTGAATCTGATGCAGAAAAAGCAGATGCAATTATGGCTGCAGAAACTAAGATTGCCGAACTCCAGTGGATTCGCGCCGACCGTCGTGACCGCGACAAAACCTATAATCCAACTACTGTTGCCCAACTAAAAACAGATTTCCCAGGTTTTGATTGGGATTTATTTTTAAATGCTGGTGGTATTGACGGTCTTGAAGAGATCAATGTCAGTCATCCGGATACAATTCAGCCACTGATTGAGTTACTCAGTAACGAGTCTCTGGAAACCTGGAAAGCCTATTTAAGTTATCACTTGATTTCCAATAACGCGTCTCTGCTGACAGAAGCTATGGATACAGCAAACTTCAACTTCTGGGGCAAAGTAATGTCAGGCCGCGAAGCCCAGCTCGATCGCTGGAAACGCGGTGTATCACGCGTTGGTGCAAAACAGGGTCTCGGTGAAGCACTTGGACAAATATATGTTAAACGGCATTTTCCTGAAAGCTCAAAAACGAAAATGGATGTCCTAGTTGAGTATTTACGTAAAGCCTATGGAAATCGCATAGCTGATTTAGATTGGATGGGCGAAGACACTAAAAAAGAAGCTCAGGCAAAACTTGCTAGCTTCCGTGCAAAAATTGGCTACCCTGATCAATGGTTAAATATTGATGATATCGAAATTGATAAAACTGACCTGTTTGGGAATGCGCGTCGGATCACTAAATTCTTCGAAGACTATGATGTAGCTCGGCTCAAACGCGCAACAGATAAAGAAGAGTGGTTTATGATGCCGCAAACTGTAAACGCTTATTACAATTCCAGCTTTAACGAAATTGTATTCCCAGCGGCTATTCTGGAAGCGCCATATTTTGATCCAAATGCTGATCCGGCTGTTAATTATGGTGCAATCGGTGCCATTATTGGTCATGAAATGGGTCATGGATTTGACGATCAGGGTTCCAAGTCTGACTCCAAGGGGGTTAAACGCAATTGGTGGACTGATGCAGACCGTACAGCATTTGAAGCGCGCACCAAAGTCTTGGCTGAGCAGTTCAATGCTTATGAAGCAGTCCCCGGTACATTCGTTGATGGCAGTTTTACAATGGGTGAGAATATTGGTGACCTGGGTGGTGTTGGTGTCGCATTGTATGCGTATGAACTATCACTTGAAGGCAAACCTGCACCCGTAATTGATGGCTTGACTGGTCAGCAAAGATTCTTCCTCGGTTACGCCCAGGCGTGGCGTTCAAAAACACGAGATGAAGCAATGTTGCAACGGCTTAAATCTGATCCTCATTCGCCACCAAAATACCGAGTGAATGGTATCGTGCGAAACGTCAATGCCTGGTACGACGCCTTTAATATCAAAGAAGGTGATGCGCTCTACTTAGCACCGGAAGAACGTGTAACTATCTGGTAAATTACAGTTCAAGTATGCAAAAAGGGCCGGTAATATACCGGCCCTTTTTTATATATGAAAGGAAACCATTGTTTGACTTGACCATAAACAAGACAATGGTCAGACTAACAACAATATGGCTACAAGGATCCCTATGCTTCCGCGTTTTATTTTTCTGATTTTGATTAGCTTTTCTGCATCAGTAAATGCTGAGTCCGAAACCATGATGAGCCCCGTTGCCATTGCAATTCACGGGGGTGCTGGAACCATTCTCAAAAAAAATATAAGCCCTGAAAAAGAAGCTGCAATTCGGACTAAACTTAAACAGTCAGTCATGGCTGGCTACAAAGTCCTCCAAAATGGAGGCGATGCCATAGATGCGGTCACAACGGCCATCACAATTCTGGAAGACTCACCCTTGTTTAATGCTGGTAAAGGTGCGGTGTATACCTATGATGGTGGCAATGAAATGGACGCTTCAATAATGGATGGCAGAGACCTCAATGCAGGCGCAGTTGCAGGGGTTAGGCGGATTAAAAACCCAATCCTCGCTGCAAAAGCGGTGATGGACCAATCTGAACATGTCATGCTTTCCGGGAGTGGCGCTGAAGCTTTTGCCGATTCTGTTGGATTACTATTGGTCAAACCAGAGTATTTTCAATCAGAATATCGGCATCAGCAATGGATAGATTCACAACAACCGAACGCAAATAACCGCGAAACTCAAACTGATAAATGGTTTTCAACTGTAGGTGCAGTGGCTCTCGATCAGAATGGAAGCCTAGCTGCTGGAACATCTACCGGTGGCATGCTAAATAAACGCTGGGGACGGATTGGTGACTCTCCTGTCATCGGTGCAGGGACATATGCTGATAATCGCGTATGTGCAATATCTGCAACTGGTCATGGGGAATTTTTTATTCGTGCTGCCGTCACTCATGACATTTGTAGCCGGGCTCGTTATTTAAAAATTCCACTTCAGCAAGCAGCTGATGAAGTGATCAATAAAGATTTGGTTTCCATGGGAGCTACGGGTGGTGTGATAAGCCTCGACCCCAAAGGCAATGTAGCGATGGTTTTTAATACCCCGGGAATGTATCGAGCCAGTGTCGATGTCAACGGACATGTATCAGTTGAAATTTATCAATAGTAACTGGCCTTGATTGAGTGTGATAATTGAACAAGCGCAAGAAAACGTGAAGCTATTAAATAAAAAATCCAGAATTTTATTCGCCACGCATACACGGCCCAACTATATGCCGCCGCCTGCATATTCTGAAAATATGTTGATCTGCAGTCCCTACTATCCGGATTTTCAGGACGAGCATGGAAATATTCGTAGCATTAAGCTACCAGAAAAACGTCAATATGACCTTGCAGGACTGATCCAAAGTCTACCAAGCTCACAGCAGCCTGATCTGGTAATTGCCCGGCTGGATGCATCTTTTCAACATATTCCCGGAAATATCCGAGCCATTCCCCAACCCACGATTGCTTTGATCGGAGACACCCATCATATGCGCAGACCACTGCAAAGTATGCTCGGCTATCTATTGCATGAACATTTTGATCATTTGCTCATCGATCACACTCCACAGCATGCACACTGGTTTGCTGAAGCCGGCCTGGGTCCTGTTTTTTGGATATCTGGAACCCTGCTGGCAGATGACTGGATTGCGCCCTGTGACAAGCCAGAAAAACATATCATCTTTATCGGTCAAATGGGTAAAGCCCACCCAATCCGTAACGCCATGCTAGAAAGTCTGCAACAGGCTGATTTACCTTTGTCAGTTGAGCAGGTACCTCAGGCCGTTGCCTGCCAGCATTATAATCAAGCCGCTATTACTTTTAATCATAGTCTCAACGGTGATTTTAACCTGCGTGTATTTGAAGCTTTAGCATCTGGCGGATTTTTACTTACTGAAAAACTCCAGCCACAAGCTGGCTTAGATGCCGTATTTAAAGATGGCGAGCACCTCGTCTGTTATAACGACAAAGAAGATCTGATAAATAAGTGCCGTTACTATCTTGAGAACACTGAGGAACGCAACCAAATCGCCCATGCTGGCCACCTGAAGGCCAAACAATTATTCTCCATCAACAATAGACTGCATTCGTTTGAAGACCTTCTGATGGCCAAACCACACACATCCTGGTTCCCGGAAATAATTGATAGGCGTGTACAAGCATATGGATGCCGCAACCGTGACGATCTATTCCAACGAATGGCTTACTACGAATGGATTCAGGAGCAGCACCGCGCAATTGATCACTTGCTTTGTCATGTTAGCCCCAATGCCGATCCTCGCGTTGCTTGTGATTTAGTAGATTTACCCAGAGTTTCATTTGTGCTGGAAAATAATCCTGAAGTATTAAAATTAGCTGAGGCCTCCGGCATTGAAGGTAACCGTTTCAAACAAAAAACCAGAATTACCAAGCCTGTGAAAATCCAATTATTAGCTTCACAAGATCTGGATAGTGTTGGCGTACTCCCCGACTCAGCGGCAGTTATCATTACTGATTGGTTAGCGGTGGATGAAATTCAACGACAAAAAATACAGCACCAATGTGCGAATACGAAACTGACTGCAGCAAATCACAGCATGGGTATATATCATAATAATCTGGAATGGAGCGATGTCTGGAATAAGCCGCCTCACGCCTGATTATTAACGGCCTTACTTAGACCTGAGCTTCTATCATCTGACTTTGTTGGTAGAGATAAGGCAATATAAACTGAGCAAACTCCCGCAATGCTTCTACCCCCCGTTGGTCAAGGGTCTCGAAATCAACTCTCGATAAAGGCCCAAAATTCAGGCCTGAGTGCTTCACAATTTCACCTAGCATACGTAAGTTAATTTGCTGCGACCAG
>CAXMRK010000269.1:0-7173 GCA_964195815.1 uncultured Acidimicrobiia bacterium
TCTCGTGAAATGCGTATGGTTTTACACCGCGACAAAGTACTCGCCAACGTTATTGGGGTTGATCAACGTGGGCGCAAGGAAGGCTCCGTTGTAGAAATTCTGGAGCGAGCTAATAAGCAGATTGTCGGCAGATTTATCGATCGTGGTGGAGTGGCGATGGTCGAGCCTGATGATTCGCGAATTACCCAGGATGTGCTGGTACCACTGGATCAGACATTAGCCGCCCGACCAGGACAGATTGTAGTAGTTGAAATTGATAAACAGCCTGAATATCGACAGCCACCAATCGGTCATATTACTGAAATTCTTGGGCGCAGTGGCGCTCCGGGTATGGCAGTTGAGATTGCCATACGCAATTTCGATCTACCCACGGAATTCCCTGCTGCTGTTATTGCTCAGGCTAAGTCCTTTGGTGACCGTGTCGATGGTGATAATCCTGATGTTAGTCGTGGACGAAAAGATTTACGCGAATTACTGCTGGTAACAATTGATGGTGCCGATGCAAGGGATTTTGATGACGCTGTTTACTGCAAACCGAATGAAAGTGGCTGGCGTTTGGTAGTTGCTATTGCTGATGTTTCAGCATATGTCACCCCAGGGAGTCCGCTGGATAATGAAGCGCTTGAGCGTGGCACATCTGTGTATTTCCCGAATCGGGTAATACCGATGTTACCCGAAGAGCTTTCTAATGGCCTCTGTTCTCTGAAGCCTGAAGTTGATCGCTTAGCACTGGTTTGTGATATGCAGATCAGCCGAGACGGGAAGGTTAAACGTTCAAAGTTTTATCGCAGCATGATGTATTCACATGCTCGCTTAACCTATGACCAGGCGTGGGCGATGATTTCTGCCGAAGATGGGTCAGCCAATCAAGATCGCAGCAAGATGCCTAAGGTTGCCGCGATGCTGGATGATATCTACCAGCTATATCATGCATTGCGTAAACGGCGTGAAAACCGGGGCGCTATTGATTTTAATAGTACTGAAGTACAGTTTTTATTTGGCACTCAGGGTGAGATTGCTGAAATTGTGCCTTACACCCGTAACGATGCGCATAAGATTATTGAGGAATGCATGATTTCGGCAAATGTCGAAGCTGCTCGGTTTCTGGATAAAAATAAAGTTCCAGCTCTTTTTCGTGTTCACGAGCCACCACCTCCTCAAAAACTTGAAAAACTTGAAGCGTTTTTACGCGCACAGGGTTTGCCGGTACGTTGGAAAGACAAGCCCAGTCCCTCTGATCTTGCCAGGCTTGTGGAGACGGCGGCAGAGCGACCTGATAAAGAACTTATAGAGGCAGTTTTGTTGCGTTCGATGAGCATGGCTGTCTACATGCCAGAGAACCTTGGTCATTTTGGTTTGGCATTAGATGCCTATGGTCACTTCACTTCACCAATTCGTCGTTATCCTGACCTGCAGGTGCATCGGGCGCTTGGTTATATAATGGATAGACAGACTGACAAAACTAGTGGCCAGGTAATGAAGGATCTTGGGGTGCAATGCTCAATCTTGGAAAGGCGAGCTGAAGAAGCATCTCGGGATGTTGATCAACGGCTTAAATGTGCATGGCTAGAACAACATATTGGCGATCAATTTGAAGCTCAGGTTACCGGTGTCACTGCGTTTGGTTTATTCGTTGAGCTAATCAATAGTCATGTAAGTGGACTGGTGCATGTAACCGCATTACCAAATGACTATTATCATTTTGATCCTGTTCACCACCGTTTGACTGGGGAACGAGGTGGAATCATTTTCCGCCTGGCAGACAGGCTCACAGTCGAAGTTTTAAATGTGGATATGGAAGAACGAAAAATTGATTTTTCCCTGGTAAAAGAGACAAAGAAATCAAATGCAAGCAAAAAATAGACGCTCAGCAGGTGAACTACTTATTGGTATCCATTCAGTGGCATCGGCTTTACATCAACGCCCCGATCAATTGATTGAAGTACTGGTTGCAAAAAACTGTAAAAACCCGCGGGTCACAGAGTTGGTCGAAGAAGCTAGAATCCAGGGTATCAGCCTGAACTATCAGTCGCGCAGCCAACTTGATAACCTGGCTGAGGATAACCGCCATCAGGATATAGCCGCCTGGTTTGATGCCACCAATATGTATTCTGAAAAACAGCTAGCAGAAGTGCTTGATGAAGCTGATCAGAATCCATTGCTTCTAATTCTGGATGGTATACAGGATCCACATAATCTAGGCGCCTGTCTTCGCACTGCTGAGGCCGCCGGGGTGGCCGCAGTTATTTACCCAAAAGATAAATCGACTGGATTAACGCCTGTCGCTCGGCGTGCGGCAGCAGGTGCAGCTGAAGTAATCCCACTGATTGAAGTAACCAATCTGGCCAGAGTGTTGCGTCAGCTAAAAGAGCGTGGAATATGGCTGGCTGGAACTAGCGATAAAGCTCAACAGGATATCTATTCTGTAGACTTAAAAGGTGGTCTTGGAATAATTATGGGCAACGAAGGAAGTGGCATGCGTAGGTTGACTGAGGACCTTTGTGATTTCACCTTCTCACTACCCATGATTGGCTCTGTAAGCAGCCTTAATGTATCAGTAGCCACTGGAGTTTGTCTTTTCGAAGCATTGCGTCAGCGAGGCTCCTCTTGAGGCACTTGCAACAGTTTCAATTTCAGCTGCCTGATTGGTTGATGAATAAAATTAATACTCAGCAGGGCAAATATCTTAGTGATGATGAACAGATGGCGTTAGCTATTGAGTTGTCCATGGATAACATTAATAAGGGTGGTGGCCCCTTTGCTGCACTGATTGTTAATCTGACTGATATGAGCATTGCTGGCGCTGGTGTTAATCTGGTGACCCGCAACAATCTTTCCTGTGCACATGCGGAGATGGTTGCAATTTCTATGGCGCAACAGAATCTTGATTGTTTTCGATTATCTGATTGTGGTGACTTTCAATTAGTATCTTCATGTGAGCCCTGTGCGATGTGTTTTGGCGCAATCCCATGGTCTGGGGTGAAACGGGTGGTTTGTGGTGCCAGCAAGGCCGATGCTGAAGCCGTAGGTTTTGATGAGGGTCCTAAGCATGAGGACTGGATTGCTGAGCTTGAGCGACGCGAGATTGAGGTGGTAACAGGGCTGATGCAGCAACAAGCAAGTCAGGTGCTCAGAGCATATGCTGAGTCGGCAGGAATTGTTTACTAGCATAGGGCACTACACTACATTACCGTGAAGACGAACAAGAAAAAATATTTATTGATGCAGATTCGGCATGACCCAGAGGTATGTGCAGAAGAATATCAATGCTTTCTAAAACATAGCGGCTTATCTTCTGAGCAGTTGGATGTGTTTAATATTTATCAACAAGCACAGTTCGGAAATGATGTTATTCAGGGATATAATGCGCTGCTAGTCGGTGGAGCGAGTGAAGCCAATGTGCTCAAGCCTGAAAAATACCCTTTTGTACAGCCAGCCATTGAGTTGTTAAAACATTGTGTGGATATATCTTTTCCAGTATTTGCGTCCTGCTATGGTTTTCAACTTGCAGTATTGGCGCTTGGCGGGGAAATCACCAATGAGCCGCGCTGCCATGAAACAGGTACAGTGCCTTTAACTCTTACCACTGCTGCTGCCACGGATCCGGTATTTAAGGGTATCCCAGACCAATTTATCGCGGTATCCGTGCACCAGCAAAGCACAGAAGTGTTACCTGATGGTTGTACGCTGTTAGCAAAAACTTCACGTTGTATCCATGCTTTTAGAGTAACTGATAAACCTATCTGGGGATTTCAATTTCACCCGGAGGTTGATCGGCAAACTTTGGTTGAACGTCTCACACGCTACAAAAAGCGCTACACGGCCAATGCGACTGCATTACAGGAAATTCTGGATAATGCATCCGACACACCGGAATCTAATAGTTTGCTGCGGCGTTTTATTGTCTGGCTAGAAAACGAAACGATGATTTAGTCAATTGTTGCTTTGGTTTTTCGCTTTAGGTTAATTTTATCTACGCCATAGCAGACGAATCCAAAACGCCGCTTCCAAAATGAACCCAATCGCAATAAACACCACTGATCCAAACAGAAAACCTCTGAGATAGCAGGCTATTGCCAATAAAATCAGCGTGATAAGGATAATGTGGTGTTTACGCATTTTTTTATCTGGATGTCCGCTTAACGAAACGACGCTGAGTACGTGGGTGTTTTTTGGGTTTTTTCTGCCATTTGGCTTTTGCAGCCTGCGAGTGAGTACCCAATGGTTTCAATGAAATGCTGGTGGCTTTAGCCGGCAGCTTAACCTCTTCGCGGAGTAAATTATGATCCCGTATAGTAACGTCGGTAAACATGCCGCGTTTGAGTTTGCTCGGCAAGAATACAGGTCCGTAGCGGACACGCTTCAAGCGGCTGACCTCTAAATCCTGGCTTGCCCATAAGCGCCTGACTTCACGATTACGACCTTCCATAATAACAACATGGAACCAGAAATTTTCACCACTATGACCGGCTCTTTGAATATCTGAAAAGCGTGCTGGACCATCTTCCAGTTCTACGCCCGTGCGTAATCTTTCCATCACTTCATCACTAACTTCGCCATGGATGCGACAGGCGTATTCTCGGTCGATGTTACTGGAAGGATGCATCATTTTGTGAGCAAGTTCACCATCGGTTGTCAGTAATAAGAGCCCGGTAGTATTAATGTCCAGTCGGCCAATTGCTATCCAACGAGCATTATCGAGTTTAGGCAGTCTCTCAAAAACAGTCGTGCGGCCCTGTGGGTCAGAGCGGCTGGTTATTTCACCTAATGGTTTGTTATAAATTAAGGTGCGTTCCGGAGCCGATTGTGGAGCGACTTCCCACTCATTTTCGTGAAATCTGACGGTATCGCCGAGATTAACTTTAATGCCTAAAATAGCAGTTTTGCCATTGACGCTAACCAACCCCGCATCGATATCTTTATCCAGCCCACGGCGCGATCCCAAGCCTGCATTCGCCATCACTTTTTGTAAGCGTTCGCCGGGGTTTGTGTCATCCGAGAGCGCTTGTTCATTTGAAGTTTTTTTACTCATTTATTTCCAACTTATCATCAGCGGTAGCAGATTCTTTATCTGATCCGGCTTCAATTTCTGTTTCAATTTCAATTTCAGAATCTGTTTCAGCAGCGAGCTCTGCTACATCTTCTTCGTCAGCTTGTTCCTGCAGTTTAGCTCTTTCCGTGCCTTCAAGGTCTAGTTGTGGGTCGGTATTTACCATTTCCTTAATTTCAATTAAATTTGGTAAATCATCCAGGCTTTTGAGGTTGAAATAGTCGAGAAAAGCCTTGGTTGTGCCTAGCAGGGCGGGTTTGCCGGGTACATCTCTATGTCCGATTACCCGAATCCAGTCACGTTCCTGCATGGTTCGGATAATGCTGCTCGAGACTGATACACCACGAACATCTTCAATTTCCCCACGCGTTACAGGTTGTCTATAAGCAATCAGGGAGAGGGTCTCTAATAGTGCACGCGAATAGCGTTGTGGTTTTTCTGTCCACATTCTGGAAATCCAAAGATGCAAAGATTGACGAATTTGCAAACGCCAGCCTGAAGCAACTTCAATCAGTTCAATCCCGCGATTTTCACAATCTTCAGTTAACAGCGACAAAGCTTGTTTAATTTCATTTGCAGTTGGACGCTCAGTGTCGGTAAATAATGCGCTAATCTGAACCAATGAGAGCGGCTGGCTTGCTGCCAACAAGGAAGCTTCAAGAATCTTCTTTAAGGTCTCAATGTCAATATTTTCAGTGCTTTCAGTGCTTTCAGGAGTACTCATTATTGCTGTCCATTACCGGTTGAATTAATCAGTTGCGGCTAAAGATTTTACGTATATTGTGCCCAAAGGTTCATTTTGCACGATCTCTGCTAGCTGTTCTTTTAATAATTCAAGCAGTGCAAGGAAGGTAACAACTACACCCATACGGCCTTCTTCTGCTGTAAATAAATGGTGGAATTCGGTATACGGTGTTTTTCTTAGCAATGTTACTATCCGTGTCATTCTTTCGCGGACGGACAAAGGTTCCATCTGAATCTGATGTCGATTAAACATCTCCGCCCGATTAAGGACTTCTGCCAGTGCTGTTAACAGTTCTTTTAAATCAACTTCAGGCGGAATTCGAACCACACTACGGTCTTCAACCCAGGCGCTGGCGAGTGCAAAATCACGTTCATTTCGTGGTAGTTCATCAAGATCAGCAGCGGCTTGCTTAAATTGCTCATATTCCTGCAAACGACGGATTAGTTCAGCACGTGGGTCTTCTTCTTCTCCCTCGTTACTGGCAAGCCGTGGTAATAACATGCGCGATTTAATTTCAGCCAGTATGGCGGCCATCACCAGATACTCAGCCGCCAGTTCGAAACGCAATTCTTTGAGAATTTCAATATAGCTAACATACTGCTTGGTAATTTCCGCGACTGGAATATCCAAAATATCCAGATTTTGGCGACGAATTAGATATAGCAGTAGATCCAATGGCCCTTCAAAAGAATCCAGGATAACTTCAAGAGCATCGGGTGGAATATACAAATCCTGTGGGAGTTCTGTAAGTGGTGCACCCTGGATAACAGCAAATGGTATTTGTGCCTGGTGCGCTACTGCACCATCAGTTTCCTGATTGACTGTTTGCACCGAATTTGCTTCACTGTTAAATGTAGTGTTTGTATTGCTATCTGACATCGGTAAAGTTTAACATGCTGTTCAATATTGATAATACTTAAGGGGCTAATTAATGCCGGATAATTCAAAACGGATCGAAATAATGCGGGCAAGACTGGTCGCAGCATTAGAACCTGAAGAACTAGTGATTACAGATGATAGTGCCCGCCATGCTGGGCATGCTGGAGCAAGCACAGGACTGGGGCATTTTATTGTCAAAATCAGCAGTCCACTATTTATTGGAAAATCCCCAATACAACGTCATCGAATGGTGTATCAAGCACTAGCAGAGATGATGCAAACTGATATACATGCACTGAATATTGATGCAAGACCGGCCGCAACAGATAATTAGTTTAATGTTGCAAGGTTTAGCTAAAACATTGGCCCCATAAAAAAGGTCGCAACAGCGACCTTTGATACTTTCAAGAATATTTGATCAATTATATTGGTGGAATCTAAATTGTTGCCCACCAATGGATGCTTCATACATCAGGCCACCGGTGACATGTGTGAATAC
>CAXMRK010000270.1:0-6339 GCA_964195815.1 uncultured Acidimicrobiia bacterium
TGGCTTGCGTCGTATCCAAAATCCGGGAACACCTGGTTGCGGGCCTTTATTTACAATCTGATCAACAATCCTGGGAGCCCTGTTGACCTGGATTTCCTTACCAGCTATTTCGAATCTGAGTCTAATCCACGCTGGTATGCCCAACATTTACAGATGCCTGTCGAAGAAGCGTCCTTTGATGAGATCATCGCTCTTCGACCACAGGTTCACCAGGATATAGCCAGCAGCGTCTTGCGCGGCAGTGTTATGACCAAAACCCATAACCAGCTCAGCTACTATAATGGCGTTCCACTGCACAATTTGGCAGTGACAGCTGCGGCGATTTATATCGTACGTAATCCGCTCGACCTGGTGATTTCTGCGGCCGACCATTTTGGTCTATCACTAGACGACGCAATCGATTTCATCAGCAAACCGAACACGGGGTCGGTGAGTGATAGTGAGAGCGTCGCCGGTTTTTTCGGCTCATGGTCAGACCATGTGGAGAGCTGGACCAGAGACTCGAATTCAAGTTTTTTGGTGCTGAGGTATGAAGATATGTTGGATAAACCAATGCATTCATTCACCAAAGTTGCCAAATTGCTGGGTCTGGAGCAAGACAAACAGCGCATCCAAAAGGCCGTCAAGTTTTCGTCATTTCGACAACTTCAGGGACAGGAGTCACGCACCGGCTTTGTTGAGTGCAGTCCTGCATCAAATAAATTCTTTCGGCAGGGTAAAAAAAATCAGTGGTTTGAGCAGTTGACCGAAAAACAAATTCGTAGGGTGATTGAAGGCCACCGCGCGCAGATGCTTCGGTTCAAATATATTCCCCCAAAATTTCGCTGAACTGCAATTGCCGAGTATAAGCAGAAGTAGAGCATGGTAGAGCAAGGACAGGCACCCGATAGAAGTAGAGAAAGGACAGGCACCCGATAGAGCAATTCCAATTTTTGCCACGAATGAAAGTTGAAGATTGCTGACAGAAAGACGAGTGAATTCACTAAAATTGACTGAATTGGCCAACTGACAGGCAACCCTGGGCGGTCGGATCAAAAAAACTTTCAGGCTTTAATCGTTATCGCCTGCGTCAGGATTCATACAGAATGCTCAACTGTATCCAGGGTAAAGAGCTAACCATTTATATCATGGAGGTCGGTTTTCGAAAGGACGTATATCGTGTTTTTAGTATCCTGCCGCCTGACCATCTTTGCGTGATTCGCTAGCGCCAAAGTAAACGTCGGTATCAGGATGCTTCATAATTGCCTGATAACCACCGTATGGGCCATTCGCATATTCGATCGTGTGGCCACGACGCATTAATTCACGAATCACTTCGTAATCAAAGCCTGTTTCCAGATTGACTACACCACCATCGGTCATGTGCCCGCCATCTGGTTGGCTGGAGCCATAATGGTGCCAGCGTGGGGCATCTCCGGCCTCTTGCAAGTTCATGCCGAAATCGATCAGGTTGGTTACAATCTGGACATGCCCCTGTGGCTGCATTCCGCCGCCCATTAAACCAAAGCTGACCCATGGCTTTCCGTCTTTAGTTATAAATGCTGGAATAATAGTATGGAATGGTCGTTTGCCGGCTTCAAAACTATTGAAATGACCTTCTTCCAGAGTGAATAATTCACCTCGGTCCTGCAATATGAAGCCAAGTCCAGGTGGAGTCATACCAGAGCCCATGCCACGGTAGTTACTCTGGATTAATGAGACCATATTGCCGTCTTTATCTGCGGTTGTAAGGTAAATAGTGTCACCCTCGCGCAAGACTTCCGGATCCCCACTGGGGTAACTTTTCGCTGCTTTTTTCATATCCAGCAGCGTGCTTTTTTTCTCCGCATAGTACTTGGAAATCAGCATATCAACCGGAATTTTGTTAAATGCCGGATCAGCATAAAACTTTGCCCGATCCTCATAAGCGATTTTTTTAGCTTCGAGCATCAAATGTAGAGTGTCGGCGCTACCAAAGCCTAGTTTCTTTAAATTATGCGTTTCCAGAAGGTTTAGAATTTGCAGGGCTGCAATACCCTGGCCATTTGGAGGCAATTCCCAGATATCGTAACCACGATAGTTGGTAGAAACCGGGGTGATCCATTCTGAACTGTGTAAACTGAGATCTTCATAGCTGAGGAAGCCACCATTTGCCTGCATATAATCGGCAATGGTTTGTGCAATTTCTCCCTTGTAGAAGACATCACGCCCGCCGTTGGCGATTTTTTCCAGGGTATTGGCAAGATTCGGGTTTTTCCAAATTTCACCGGTTTTAGGTGCGTGGCCATCAAGGGTGTATTGTTGAATAAATCCAGGGTATTGCTTACGCGCAGGAATTGACAAATTCCAGTAATAAGCAATTAACTCGGAAACTGGGAATCCCTTGCGTGCATAACTGATTGCAGGTTGCAAAATTGCTGTCATTGGCAAGCTGCCAAATCGTTTGTGCAGTTCAAACCAGCCATCCACGGTTCCTGGCACTGACACGGGCAGGGGACCGTAAGCTGGGATTTTTTTATGTCCGTTTTCTATAAACCATTCACGACTGAGTCCAAGAGGAGAACGTCCACTGGCATTGAGGCCGTACAAATTCTGTGATTCTGCATCCCATACAATTGCAAAAAGATCACCGCCAATGCCATTACCTGTTGGTTCCATCAAGCCGAGAGCTGCATTCATAGCTATAGCAGCGTCGATAGCATTGCCACCACTTTTTAAAATATCCAAACCAATTTGTGATGCTAATGGTTGAGAGCTGGCGACCATCGCTTCAGTTGCAATAACTTCTGAGCGGGTAACAAAGGGTTTACCGGTCACCCGGTCAGCTGCTTGCCCTGCTGTTATAAGTCCAAGACTTAGAAATACCAGACCCATACAAAAGACGAGTTTTCGTGGTATGTGGCTGTCTAAAAAGTGTTTATTTTGCATTGTTTGACTTAGCTCATTTAATTCATCTGGGTATTAGACCAAAGTAGCCACCTTAAAGGGCAAACTCTGCTCTGCTTGCGGTACAATAACATAGAAATTTTAATGCCTACTCAGGATTAATTTAAACACATATAATTGCTCATAAAAAGAGCCCTACAATCTGGAGAATTCCCATGAAAGCACCTGTTCGAATTGCTATTACCGGCGCTGCTGGTCAAATTGGTTATCAGCTTTGTTTCCGTATCGCTGCTGGTGATATGTTAGGTCCGGACCAACCGGTAATTTTACAATTACTGGAAATCACCCCGGCATTGGGTGCACTCGAAGGTGTGGCAATGGAATTGGATGATTCAGCGTTCCCTTTGTTGCAGGGGGTTGTAACTACAGATGACGTCAATGTTGCCTTTGAAGATACCGATTACGCATTGTTAGTAGGTGCGCGTCCACGTGGTCCTGGAATGGAACGCGCTGACTTGCTTTCTGCTAATGGTCAGATTTTGGTCCCCAGGGTAAAGCGATGAATGCGCATTCAAGCCGCGATATTAAAGTTCTGGTGGTGGGTAACCCTGCAAATACTAATGCTTTGATCGCCCGCGCAGCAGCACCTGACTTGAATCCACGCAACTTTACCGCGATGACCCGCCTGGATCACAACCGTTCGCTGGCTCAGTTAGCTACACAAACTGGGGCACACAATAGCAATATTCAGAAGATGACCATTTGGGGAAATCACTCTTCCACTCAATATCCTGATATCAGTAATGTTGAAATTGATGGCCAGTCTCCAGATATCGATAATGATTGGTACGTTGATACCTTTATTCCCACTGTGCAACAACGTGGTGCCGCAATAATTAAAGCACGTGGAGCTTCATCAGCAGCATCAGCGGCCTCATCAGCGATCGATCATATGCGCAACTGGGCATTGGGTACAGCTGCAGGCGAGTGGGTTTCTATGGCTGTTCCTGCAGACGGCAGTTACGGTATTGCGCCAGGTGTTATCTATTCTTTCCCTTGTGTGTGTAAAGACGGTGAATATGAAATAGTCCAGGGTCTGAATGTTTCTGAATTCAGTCGTGAGCGGATGGACGCAACAGATAAAGAATTGCGTGAAGAGGCCGAAGCTGTCAGCGATTTACTGTGAGTACTGGTAAACAGTTTCGACAACTGGTAGCTGACCATGCGCCTTTGCAAGTGGTTGGTACCATCAATGCCTATACAGCCCGGATGGCAAAAAATGCCGGGCATAAAGCCATCTATCTGTCCGGTGGCGGAGTGGCGGCCAATTCTCTAGGGATGCCTGATCTGGGTATCTCTGGGTTGGAAGATATTCTGGTCGATATTCGGCGGATAACAGATGTGTGTGATTTACCTTTACTGGTAGATGTTGATACTGGTTTCGGTGGTGCTTTCAATATTGCCCGAACAGTGCGTGCCTTATCTAAGGCTGGTGCTGCGGCTATGCATATTGAAGACCAGGTGGCACAGAAACGCTGTGGGCACAGGCCTGGGAAATCTATTGTTAGCAGTGCAGAAATGACGGATCGGATTAAAGCCGCTGTAGATGCTCGGACTGATGACGGATTCGTGATTATGGCGCGCACAGACGCTCTTGCTGTTGAGGGTCTTGATGCTACTATTGAGCGCTCAATTGCCTGTGTTGAAGCCGGTGCCGATATGATCTTTCCGGAAGCCATGCTCGAGCTCGATGACTATCGTAAATTCCGCGATGCTGTTGGGGTTCCGATTTTGGCCAATATCACTGAATTTGGCCACACACCGTTATTTTCAACTCCTGAGCTGGGTGCAGTAGGTGTTGATATCGTTTTGTATTGTTGTGGTGCCTACCGGGCCATGAATAAAGCGGCGATGAGTGTTTATCAAGCTTTGCTAGAAGATGGTCATCAACGCAATGTGGTTGAAATCATGCAGACACGCGAAGAGCTGTATGAGCATCTTGGTTACCACCAATATGAACAAAAACTAGATCAATTATTTTCTGAAATTAAAGATAGTACTGAATAAGGAACATTATTATGGGTGACAATTCACAAGCCGGCCTGCGTGGCCAATCAGCTGGTCAAACCAGCATTTGTACCGTTGGCGCTGAAGGCAACAGCCTGCGTTATCGGGGTTATGCCGTTGATGATTTAGCAGATAACGCCACATTTTACGAAACGGCATATCTGATTTGGCATGGTGAACTGCCTAACCAGCAACAGCTGGATGAATTCAAAGCAGCCAGTATCAGCCAGCGTGGTTTACCCCAGTCGCTTTGCGAAGTTTTGGAAAGAATACCCGCCGACACCCATCCCATGGATGTCATGCGTACGGGTTGTTCGTTCCTCGGCAATATTGAACCCGAAGGTGATTTCAGTAACCAGCAAAAAGTTGCCGAACGTCTGCTGGCGGCATTTCCTTCGATAATTTGTTATTGGTATCGCTATTCACACGATGGTGTAAGGATTGATACCCAGACCGATGACGATTCTATTGGTGGGCATTTCCTGCACTTGTTGCACGGCGAGAAGCCTTCCGAGTTACATGCACGGGTGATGGATGTTTCACTGATTTTGTATGCTGAACATGAATTCAATGCTTCCACATTCACCGGTCGCGTGGTCGCTTCTACATTGTCTGATATGTTCTCTTGTGTAACCGCATCGATTGGTGCTCTACGTGGCCCACTACATGGTGGAGCCAATGAAGAAGCAATGGCGCTAATTGAAACTCTGGATTCTGTTGAACACGCAGAAACAGAAATCATGCGCAAACTTGAGGCGCGTGAATTGATAATGGGTTTTGGCCACGCTGTGTATAAAAAGCGTGATCCACGGAATGCCATAATTAAAAGTTGGTCGAAGAAATTAGCTGAAGAATCTGGTGATACGGTTCTTTACCAGGTTTCTGAAACTGTTGAGCGGATTATGAAAGAAGAGAAGGGTATGTTTGCTAATGCCGACTTTTTCCATGCATCGGCTTATCATTTCCTGGGTATTCCCACGCGGCTGTTTACTCCGATTTTTGTAATGTCACGGGTAACTGGTTGGACTGCACACGATTTTGAACAGCGTGAAAATAACCGCATTATTCGCCCCACCGCCGATTACACTGGCCCCGGGGAAAGAAACGTGAACGCTATTGAAGAACGGAACTAAATTTATGACACAGGTAGGAACTAAAAGCACAGAACGCCCTAATTACGACCAGGTACTGGTTGATATCGCTGATTATGTATGCGATTTCGAAATCACTTCAGATGAGGCCTGGAAAACAGCCCGCTATTGTTTAATGGATTCCCTGGCCTGTGCAACTTTGGCAATGGATTTTCCTGAATGCACCAAATTGTTGGGACCACTGGTTCCCGGTGCAACATTGGTCAATGGTGCACGAGTGCCGGGTACGGCATGGGAGTTAGATCCTGCTCAGGCA
>CAXMRK010000271.1:0-3316 GCA_964195815.1 uncultured Acidimicrobiia bacterium
TTGGCAAAACCTGCTCAATCAGCTTCCTGATATTGCTCCTGCTGCGGGTCTTGATCAAGCCAGTGTGTCATTAGGTCAAACTCACTCTCAACAGACGCTTATACAAGACCTGTTGATGGGCTTACACCCATGGCGCAAAGGCCCTTTCAGTCTGTCCGGTATTGAAATTGATACTGAGTGGCGTTCTGACTGGAAGTGGAATCGCCTGGCTGAGCATATTGGCCAACTGGATGATCAAAGGATTCTGGATATCGGCTGTGGTAATGGTTACTTTGGCTGGCGCATGCTGGGAGCCGGTGCCAAACTGGTTGTCGGTATCGACCCTACTTTGTTATTTGTAATGCAATACTTTGCCTGTCGCAAATTTGCGGGTAGCCAACTTGCTAATATCGTACTACCACTTGGTATTGAAGATCTCCCAGCAGAGCTGACAGGTTTTGATACTGTATTTTCAATGGGTGTTTTTTATCACCGCCGCTCGCCTTTTGAGCATTTACAACGATTGCGGAAACTGGCCCGCCCTGGTGGTCGTGTAGTGCTCGAAACTCTAGTTGTTGAAGGTGATAAGCAGACTGTACTGGTACCTGAAAATCGCTATGCCAGAATGCGAAATGTCTGGTTCTTACCCAGCAGCGCCTGCCTGAGCAGCTGGATGCACAGGGTAGGTTTTAAGGACATCGTTTGTGTTGATGAAACAGACACCAGTATTGCCGAACAACGTTCCACAGAGTGGATGCGATTTGAATCACTTTCCGAGTGTCTAAACCAGAACCAGAACCAAACAGTTGAGGGTTATCCCGCGCCCCGCCGGGCGATATTAATAGCCAATACATAATCAGGAGCACAGATGTGACACTGAGCAGCTTAACTAAAGCAATAATTCTTTTAGGTGCACTCACTACCCTTGGCTTTTTTATAGTCTCCGGCGCAGCGGACTCATTGGAATGGTGGCTGGATACTTTCTGGATAATGCCACTGTTGATTGCCCCATTCGGACTTTATTGGCTGATGCAAATAAAAATGGTTCAAAATAAGTCTCAACAAGTACTTTTACTCTGCAGTACCACAACTTACTACCTGATAGGCTTTTCGATAATGTACCAGGCCGCCATAGAATCAAAAATACTGGTTTGGTTAGTCTCAGTAGTGATTCCTGTTTACGGGAGTTTATTGATAATATTTACCGCTATCGCGCTGCTATTCATGCGAAAACTCAAGTAGAGATCGCGACACACCCATTTTGAGATCTGCCAATTTTCTCAGATAGGTATAAGATAGTAACTATATCAATGGATTGATTAGTAAAGAGAGCTCAGATGAGCATTAAAATTGCAGTTGAAGATGAAACCCTGGTAATCCTCACCGTTTCTGGCAAATACCTGTTTTCTGAGTTTCAGGAACTTGGTAGTGCCTTTATCAAACTATTTGAAACCCATTCTGAATTAAGCCTAATGGTAGTGTTTGAAGATTTTCTGGGTTGGGAAGACTGTGATCACTGGTCAGAAATGACCGAAGATGACGACCTTCCTGAGGAAGTGGTTAAAAAGGTAGCCATAGTTGCTGAGTTCGAGTGGCATGCCCAAATTGAAATGTTTGGACTGCTGGGCTTGCATAAATGGCCATATGCTTTTTTTCTACCCGAGCATTTAAGCGAAGCGCACCAATGGTTAAAAACGACATAGTAACTTATGCATATATCGGGCTAAGCAGGATTATTTTGCTTGATAGCGACGCCCCCTACCTGGTCTTTTAACTAGCCCCTCGACACTATTGAAGCGAATTGCCAACGACTGGGTAAGCCCCCACTCGAGTGGTCTGTATACTGCAAAATGCAGGTGCGGCATTGTGGTATGGCCCGTATTACCCGAATGAGCAATGAGCTGACCACGACTGACCTGCTCGCCTTCGCTGACCACAACCCCGTTTTGTTGCAGGTGATAATATTCGCCAGTAGTACCATCAACATGCACAATCACAACATAGTTAGCGTATTGACCGCAGCCGCTTTCCCAGCAACCGCGGTTATGTGATTGCTCAATTGCAGCAACTACCCCTGCTCGTGCAGCGTGTACGGGAGTTCCAACCGGCATATTGAAATCAATCGCATAACGCTCCCTACCCTTGTGACTAAATCTGGAATCAAAGCCCTGTAGCACGGGATACTGTTTGCCACTGGCATAGGGCAGTCGGTAGATATAGCTGTCATCATGCAGTGCTTGATGATCACCAATGCTCCAGTCAAACCAGTAACGCAAACGTGTTTTGTATTTCTTATTAATTGGAGTGTAGCGTGCAACTAGCTGTGTTTCTGCAGCATTAAGCGTTGTGATTTTTTTTGAGGGGGTTTGACTTTTTAAATTCCGTGTACGTGTAGCAAGCGTGACAGCAACCGGTACATTCACTTTATTGATGAGGTAAACCTCGGTGCTGTCGGTATTTCTTTGCACCTCTACGCAAACTCTGTTCTGATCACAACTATTACTTTCTCTGGCATATCCGGGCACAGAAAACATCAGTAAGGCAAGACAGCTCAGAACGATTAGGTGAATTGTTTTTAACGCTGATAACATTACTACATAGAACGGTAACGACAAAAATAGTTCGCCGAACTCGATAAAGCGAGGCAATTAGCGGATGGTTGAATGCTTGAACACACAGATCTGACTGCATGCGCAGAGGTCTATCAGGCTTTATATTGAATTTTCAGGCTTGAGAATTAGCGCGCTCAGGCAGCGGCGATTTTAATGCTGTTTGTGAAGTGTTCATCATTGGCTGCACGTAAAGCCTGCTTGCGAGAATCAGCAGCTATTGTGCATTTGTAACAAAACTTATCATGTTTTAGTGCTTTTGCATGCCAGCGATAGCCTGCAACACCAGGTTTAATGCCAAACAAGACAATTAGCGCTGCAAAAACCAGGCCCTGACTTAAAGGGTTATTCACCCAATTGGCAAGAAATTGTGCAAGATCAAACATCAGGGTTGAGCTGAACACTAACAATAAAGTTGTGAAACCTAAACCACGACGAACAGCCCATACAGACGGTGCTAGAAATGCCGCCCATGAGAAACCCCGGCGAACTGCCTTGGTTCCAAATTCAGGATGTTGGTAGATATCGAATACGCGCATATCTGTAACTCATCACCTATGCTTGCTCAATTAATAAGACCGCGGAAACAGTTTGCGAGTTCCGAGCCTTTTGGTATTCTGCTATTATAAAATTCACTAATAATACATATAGTAGAATAAATCAATAGTGCCGTTAGTCATTACTTGTTCTTTATTCAACTATTCAGACTCACTCCTTTCAAGCTACAG
>CAXMRK010000272.1:0-7163 GCA_964195815.1 uncultured Acidimicrobiia bacterium
ATCTTCGGCAACGACTTCCCGGCCTTTATGGTCAGCAAACGCAGGGTCATCGTGAAAAAAAGTACCCGCCTGCATTTTGATGGTATAGACACGCCCATCAGCACTGATTTCAGGCATCGATGTCGCCAGATTTGGGGTCAGTACATAAGGACGGGCAAGATACTTGTAACGGTAAAGGGTATCGTAAAGGTTAACGGCAAGGAATTTGGCATTGACTGTAGATGCATGTGCGGGGTCCAGACTCGTTGGAGAGCCTTCAAGCGCATGCCGGAAAACAACTTCTGAACTTAACTCAGAATCTGGACTTTGTTGACAGCTCGACAGTAATAAAATGCCCAGCATAGCCAGACATAACGCTCTTGGCAGCATCAACGGCTCTCCGAATATTGATTGCAGGGTCAAAAAAGAATACTCATAAAGCCAAATAGGCGCAACTATTCTTCTAGAAAGGCCTCGTAGTCCAATGCCGGTGGGTCACCATTGTAGATCCTGAATTCGCGATTTTGTAGCCAGGCATCTCGAATAAAAATATATGGATCATAGCTGGAATTAATAGCATCTTCCTGAGGAAATAAACTAATACGCACATACAGTTTTTGAATTATCCACGGCGCCCAGATGTCTTTCTCTGAGGCAAGATAATTCACGGGGTCCATATAGTTGTTACCCAGCCGACCGATTCCATCGCGGATGGTTGAAGGCCCGAAAAACGGGAGGATAAAGTAGCGACTATTCTCCCAGCCCCAAACTGCAAGTGTCTGCCCGAAGTCTTCATCATGCAATGGGATATCGAGCTTTGTAGCGACATCAAAAATCCCTGCAAGTCCAACAGTACTGTTCACCAAAAAGCGACCACTACTTGTCCAGGCATCAGCAAAGTTACCTTGTAAAAACAGGTTAATAATAGTGTTTGGGTAGGATAGGTTATTGACAACATTCCTAATGGCTTTTTTAATCGGGGCAGGCGAAACCTTGTTATAGCCGCTTGAAATTGGGCGCAAGAATACTTTGTCGACACCATCGTTAAATTTATGGATTGAGCGGTTATAACTTTCCCAGGGATCATTCTCAGGGTCAGAAAGAGGCTGGTTGCTTGCACATGCTGAAACTAGCAGACTACAAACTAGCAACAGTGACCAGCGGCGAATAATGTTATTTTTCATCAGTACAACAAACCATATTTAAGACATCAGTGGCTCCACATAATGAGGCCAGTTTCAATAATTTTTCAGGCACATTGCTAAAGCAGAAATGATGCTCGTGTTTGGCAGCCCAACTTTGCCATTCCAGCAGTAAAGCAAGGCCAGAGCTATCAACTCTTTCAACTTCTCTCAGATCAATAAACTGTGGCAACTCAGCTAAGCTCGCCAATTTAAGACTGTCGGTATAGATCGCCTTAACGGTATCCTGAGTGAGATTGCCGTGGAGATCTAGTTTACCGTTATTCAGTTCAAACCCTGAGGTAGTGACTTTTTTCATCATTGTGACCTAGTTATCAGCCAGTGCTATTTTTCCACTTCTGAGGTTTTCAATCACTGAATCCAGGCCATCAGCCCGAACCATAGGTCCAATTTGATTGCGGTAGGTAATGATATATGAGATCCCTTCTGCGGTAACATCAAAAAGCTTCCAGTTTTCCTCGACTTTATGAAATGAATACTCCACAGGTATCCACTGATTATTATCCAATGCGATACGTGTGCGAACCCGGGTCAGTTTATCGGTATTTTTGCCACGTAATTCAAGCACCTCTAATTGGTCGTCGCTAACAAAACGTAACATGCTATTGGAATAACGTTCTACCAAAAGGTCTTGCATAGCATTGGCAAACATCTCCAGTTTTTCTTCTGCAACACCACGACCGTGCCGGCCGAGAATCAGGCGTGCTGCATAAATGCCATCAAATTTTGGCATCAGAACATCATTAACCAGTTGGATCAACTTATCCGGATGGGCTTCGTAATCAGTGCGGTTAGTATTGATAGTCTCAAGAATTTGTTGCGCACTTTCCTGAATGATTTCACGGGGTCCTATGGCCATTACAGGCAAACTGAAAATCATTAGCAGGCCTAGAAGAGCAGGCTTAATGGTTTTAAACAGCTGCATTATTCATTTTCCTTACTGTTGCCTGTGCTAAACAGGTATTTTGCAATCAGTTGTTCTATCCCAATTGCCGATTGCGTTATCGTAATCTCGTCACCCGGACCAAGGACTTCAAGCGCACCTCCTGGCTCCAGGCCGATATATTTATCTCCTAAAATACCATTCGTAAGTATTGATGCGCTTGTATCTGTGGGTATTTGATCAAATTCCTGGTTGATATCTAACACTACCAGTGCTTCGAATGTGACCGGGTCTAACGCTATTTTGTTTACGGCCCCAATAGTTACGCCACCTATTGTGACAGGCGCCCGCTGTTTTAATTCACCTACATTTAAGAAGCGTAGTTCCAGGCTATAGTGTTCCTTGCCCAATTTTCCACCCATATCGGTGGCAGTGGATGCCAGAAACATCAGGGCCACAATGCCCAGCAGCAGGAACAGTCCTGCCATAATTTCTATTGAGTGTCTTGATCTCATGCTTAATTCCAGGTCATTAATGCGGTAATTAAAAAGTCTACAATCAGCACCGCTACGGCACTGACAACTACTGTTTGGGTGGTAGCACGGCCGATGCCATCACCGGTCGGGGTGGTGAAATAACCAGAAAATACCGCAATAAAACTGGTAATCACACCAAATGCTACACTTTTCCAGAAACTCATCATAAAGTCGCTCTGAAATTCCACACTGGCAACCATATTGCCCCAAAAAACGCCACTATCGATACCCATAATATAAAGGGCGTAAGTAGCGCCGCCGGCAAGTGCCAGTAAATTAAATAAAATTGCCAGTAATGGCAAACTAATCACCCCGGCAATAAATCGTGGTACAACAACCCGTTGGACCGGGTCTATGGCCATTAATTCCATTGCTGAGAGTTGCTCAGTCGCCTTCATTAATCCAATTTCTGCAGCGATTGAGGTTCCAGCTCGCCCGGAAAACAACAGCGCTGTTAATACCGGACCTAACTCTCTGAATAATGATAGTGCCAGCACCGCACCAACAGAATCTGTAGCGCCGAACTTGCTCAGTTCGACATAGCTTTGCAGGGTCAACACCATGCCTACAAAAAACCCACAAATCATAATAATGACCAGTGAGCGGGCACCAATAAAGTACAGCTGATCCAGGATAGCGCGCAGCTGCCGCAAACCGAGCTTTGATGAACCCAGAATTTGTACGAAAAACAGCAGGCTGCGCCCTAGCATTGCCAGTGGTTTAAGTAGCGGCTGCATAGTTGAGTTAGGTGCTGTCATGACTAACCCAGTAAATCGCTGTGAATATTAGTTGCAGGGTAGTGGAATGGAACCGGACCATCAATTTCACCATTTAGGAATTGGAGGATTCTTGGATCAGTGTTTTGGCGCAATTCAGCTGGTGTTCCCTGGCCGACAATCCCTTTGCTGGCGATGATATAAGCATAATCAGCCAGCTCCATCATATCTTCAACACTATGAGTAATAACGACACTGGTCATTTCCATTGCATCATTGGTGTCCCGGATTAAGCGCAAAATAGTAGAAGCACCAATGGGATCGAGTCCAGCCAGGGGTTCGTCATAGAGCATTAGCGCTGGATCCAGAACAGATGCCCTCGCCAAAGCTACACGCCGGGCCATACCGCCTGAAAGCTCAGACGGCATAAGCTCAACAGCTCCACGCAGACCGACAGCTTGAAGCTTAATCAACACCAGTCGGCGGATAAGTGCTTCGGGTAAGTTGGTGTGCTCACGCACGGGTACGGCTACATTTTCAAACACATCGAGATCAGTAAATAACGCCCCATTCTGGAGCAATACACCGATATTACGGCGCATTTTGTAGAGGTTCTTATGGCTCATGCTGGAAACACATTTGCCATCAACTTCTACCGTTCCAGTGACCGGAATTAACTGGCCTGTAATCAATCTCAAGACCGTTGTTTTACCCACACCCGAAGGCCCCATAATGGCTACTACAGAGCCACGACGGACACTCAGATTAATATCGCTGAGGATGACTTTTTCTCCCCAGGAGAAGGTCAGGTTTGTGAGTTTGATCAGGTCTTCTGACATGTTATTTTTATTCTTACCCTTTTATTCACTTAACCAAGAGGTTAATTTAACTGATTCTGTCGGAAAGGTTAATCAATAGATCGGTTCCAACAGTAAAATCTTACAACTCATTAAGCAACTATCTTACTGTGTGCATCCTTCAGCGCCTAGGCTTTGACTAACTATTGACTTTACTCTACATTGTCACTGAATGAATCAAAATCAATGCTTTCCCTAATTATAGGTACAAATTTCACTTAATTTGAGTTACCAAGCAAAATAGCATGAATACTGGAATCAAAAATCAGACCTTACAAACCCTCTCAAGGCTTATTAATCAGAGCCGAGAGCAGATACTTGTAGCCAATCAAAAAGATCTTGCCGCCTGCAAGAACACAGACCCCGCTTTACTTGATCGATTGAAGGTGGATGATGCCAAAATTGATGCTATGGTGGCCGCCGTGCAGAAAGTCATCGGACTCGAGGACCCCGAGGGCAGGGTGCTGTACACGCACCAGCGTGATGATGGTCTGCAGATTGAAAATCGTAATGTGCCCTTTGGCACCATCCTGATCATTTATGAGTCACGCCCTGATGTAACCATCGAAGCAGCTGTTACTGCTTTTAAAGCTGGCAATCGAATTTTACTCAAAGGGGGTAAGGAATCGCTCAACACCAACCTCCATCTGGTTGATTTGTGGCATTGGGCACTTGCAGATACTGGAGTTGATCCGGGGTTTGTTGAATATCTGGAAATGGATCGAGAACAAACCCAGGCTTTAATCAAAGACAATACCCATAATATTGATTTAATCATCCCCAGGGGTGGCGAAAAGCTGATCGAGTTTGTGCAAACAAACACCTCAGTGCCGGCATTGATTAGTGGCCGTGGTAATAACTTCCTGTATATCGATAAAGATTGCGATTTTTCAATGGCCAGCCGTATCGCTGTAGATGGCAAGCGTCGCCTGAGTGTGTGTAATGCCCTGGATAAAATTCTGTTGCATGAGGGTGTTGCAGACTTACCCTTGCGAGTGGATGAGTTAATCAGCGCATTTGCTGATATGGGGATTACCGTATTTGGTGACCAACAGATCTGCTCTTTGAGTAATAAAGCAGTGGAAATGCCAGATCAGGCAATGTGGTCAGAGGAGTTTCTAGCGGCAAAAGTATTGATTGGCATAGTTGCAAGTAGTGATCAGGCCATTGCCAGGATTAACCAGCACTCTGGTGGTCATTCAGCCATAATTGTTACCGCTAATAGCGAACTTGCAAGTAGCTTCCAACAGCAAGTTGATTGTGCTGCTGTGTATCACAATGCTTCCAGTCGCTTTACTGATGGTGGCCAGTTTGGATTGGGTGCTGAAAGAGCCATATCTACTCAGAAACTCCATTTTCGTGGCCCGGTTGGTTTAGCAGAACTGGTAACCAATAAATGGTTTATTAATGGACAGGGTCAAATTCGTGAGTGAGCAGCCAAATAAAAAGCAGAAAAAACGACTGGTTCTAAAACTGGGTTCATCCACCTTAACCGCAGGAACCAATCGAATATCGCGTGGGAAAATTGAAGACATTGCGCGTCAGATCGTCAGTTTAAGTGACGACTACGAAATCGTATTAGTCTCCTCCGGTGCAATCGCAGCCGCCAGGCATTTTATTGAAGTGAATAACTGGAAAGTGTCCGAGTCCAAACAGGCGATGGCGGCAATTGGGCAACCACAGTTGTTGCATATCTATCAGGAAATCTTCAGAGACTTTGATATACGCAGCGCACAATGTTTACTCACCTATCGTGATTTTTCTAATCCAGTTGCAGGTGAAAACACCCGCAATACCCTTAATGATCTGTTGGCCAATGGGTACCTGCCTATCGTTAACGAAAACGATACAGTAGCAACCGATGAGTTGGAATTTGGCGACAATGACAAACTTTCTGCATACGTGGCTGCACTATTACAGGCGGATACATTGATTCTGGCCTCTGATATCGATGGTTTATTTACCGGCAATCCGCATACCAATACGCAGGCAGAATTTATTTCTGAAGTCAGCGATCTTGATGCGGCCAAAAGAATGGTTGAAGAACGTGCCTCAGAACTTGGAACCGGTGGCATGACCTCCAAACTGCAGGCCGCAGAAATTTGTCAGCAAGCCGCTGTTGAGATGTGGATTGTTAATGGCGGTAAACCTAACTTTATGACCGATGCGATTAGTGGAGAAGGACGCTTTACGCGTTTTGATTTCTCTAAAGTTTAAAAGGGTATAAGTGGAGCTGAAGCAGGAGTTATCGTGATAAAACGAATACGTTGGCAGTTTCCCTTTATTCTGTTTTTATTGTTCCAGATATTCCAGCTCACCGCGCAACCTCAAATTACTGATAGTTCTCAGACCGGTGAATTTATTATCCGTGCCAGTATGCTTGATTTGTTCGGTGATTCTGTTTCAGAAAACGATAGTTCAATATCGCCAGTTGCCGAAGCGATCCAGTGGCAGGTGTATGTTCCCGAAAACTACGATCCCAAAAAACCGGCTGGATTGTTGGTGTACATCAGCCCGACCAATTCGGGTGAAATTCGGAGAGACTGGAAATCACTAATGGATCAATTCAACCTGATCTGGATAGCTGCTGATAATTCTGGCAACTTTGTGGATGCATTCCTTCGGAAAAGCTACGCCTATCTGGCCACTGCAGCCATAGCTGAAAAATACCGCATAGATGGAAAGCGGGTATATCTATCAGGATTTTCAGGCGGTGGTCGTATCGCCAGCATGGTGGCGAGCAAACGCCCGGAGTTATTTAAAGGCGCGATCTACAATTGTGGAGTAAATTTCTGGGGCACGGATACTGAGGTTGCCATCGAGCAAATTCGACAGAACCGGTATGTATTCATCACCGGTAACCGTGACTTTAACCGCAGCGATACCAGGCAGGTGTTCAGACAATATAAAGCCGCAGGTGTTGAGCAGATTAACTATATGGAAATACCTCTGATGGCGCATAGTAATCCCAGTAAGAAAAATTACGCCAA
>CAXMRK010000273.1:0-4448 GCA_964195815.1 uncultured Acidimicrobiia bacterium
CAGTGCGTTCCTGAATCCATTGATCCGTTGTATCTATGAATTCTTCAAGGTCTTTATTGGTAACGATCTTTTCGGGCAGATAACTGCCGGTTCCCATAATTCTAGAATATGTCATGAATTTGATATCCGGATATTTTATTAATGCTAGATATTAACCAGCGTCCATAATATTAACAACTAATCAATGGGCTCATATAAACAGTCTTTAATCAGCGCATACGCATGCGTACGCCTTCTGAAACGAAAAAATCCGCTGCCAGTAACCACTGACAGCGGATCATTCAGATTAAAACTTACGCTAACAGCGTTATTCTTCGTCGTCAATCTCAACGACTTTAGTTTCAATAACCTTACGACCACGATAATAGCCTTCTTCGCTAACATGGTGGCGCAAATGCACTTCACCGGTCGTTGGCTCAATAGACAGCGTTGGTGCTTTTAATGCATCATGCGAACGGCGCATGCCGCGACGTGATGGGGTTTTACGACTTTTTTGGACTGCCATGGTTCTAAACTCCTACTAAATATAATTCTGTAATTCGATGTAAAGCTGTATTTTTAACAGTAATCCATCGTTAAGACCTGATAATTTTTTTCCTTAACGCAGTTTTTTTAAATCTGCAAAAGGGCTCTTTCGTTCAGGCTCTTCATATTCTTCGTCCTCACTATGGAACTCAGCGATCGGACAATTTGGATTCATAGCAATTAGTGGTAAGGCAATAATTAACTCATCCTCAACCACATCGGCTAACGCCAATTGCTTAGAATCTACCAGCACAATCTCTGTGCCGTCATCTATTTCATCTTTCCCCTCGCGGTGGCTTTCTGCATCCACAAGGGTTAATTCAATCTCGCGGTCTATCTTTTCCAGATAAACCTCCAGGCTACGCTGACATAACAATGGCAACTCTGCCATGACATGCAAAAACAACACTGGCCTGCGGTTATTACCGTCGCCAAATCTGGCATCAAATGTAACCTTCTTGATATCCTTAAAAGAGGATTCAACCCGGTCTGTCTCGCTATGTAAAAATTCACATAAACGTTTCATTTGACAGAGAGGTATACTACCCGCCAACGACTGTTGACCCTCTGCTAATCTCCAGGGATTCACCTTAATAGGAAAGCGCTCTGGGTAATCATTCGACATAACCGAACAATTTTACTATTAATGTCCTTATATGACAAGGCGATAGAAAGAAAAAATGCAAATAATCCTTGCCTCAACCTCACGTTACCGTAAACAACTACTTAAACGGATTTTAACTGACTTTGAATGCGTAGCTCCAGCGATTGATGAAACTCCCCTTGCAGGAGAAAATGTCAGTACTCTGGTGGACCGTCTAGCGCTGGCTAAAGCTGAGGCAATTGCCATAAACCATCCGCATGCAATAGTTTTAGGCTCAGATCAATCATTATTCGCAGCCGGGCAATTACTGGGAAAAGCAGGAACCCAGGAAGCCGCCTGCAAACAATTAGAAATGCTCTCCGGTCGTGAAGTAATTTTTGAAACCGCAGTTGCGCTGGTTTGCCAAAAGCGCAAAATCGTCATGCAACGACGTGTACCTACGCTGGTACATTTCAGACATTTAAATGATCAGGAGATACAGCGTTATGTGGAACGTGAAAAACCGCTGGATTGTGCGGGAAGCTTCAAAGCAGAAGAATTAGGCATCAGTTTATTCGAACGAATCAGCGCTGATGACCCAACCGCATTAATTGGACTACCTTTAATCGCAACCGCTGAATTATTACGCTCTGTCGGTTGCCAGATTCCCTAGGAGCCTGGCGAATTTAACATGATCTACTACGGAAAAACTGAGTTTGGCCAGATTTCCCGCTCTTTTGGGTCAAATAATGGTGCTATTCTCCTTAAAAGACTAAAAAACCTGACTCGAATCGGCTTTCCCTCGTTACGATCGGTTAAACCCGACAGACTCCTAGACCGTAAAATTCTCACGCGTGCATATAGTTGGCATATAATAAGTGACCATACGCATGCGAATTGTTTAGCTGCTATTTGCTGCTATTTAATGAACCTAATCACTAATTCACCCTACAAGGATTATTGGCAATGAGTAAATTCCCTGAACTAAAAAACTGGAACGTGGAAAGTGATATCGACAATATCATCTGGTTAACGCTCAATCGACCAGGAGAGAAAGTTAATGTTTTATCCTCAGAAGTCATCAGAGAGCTCAATACAGCAATAGATGCCATAGAAATTGAGAACCCGAGCGGATTGGTATTACAGTCTGGCAAACCCGGTTCATTTATATTTGGTGCAGATGTAACAGAGTTTGACGATACTACGGATCCCATTGCTGCAGCTGAAAGCATTCGTTCGGTACACGCACTATTTAATCAGATTGAAGCCTTAAAATTCCCCACAGTCGCCTGTATAGATGGTTTTTGTCTTGGTGGAGGGCTGGAATTAGCACTGGCATTTGACTGGCGTATTGCCAACAATGCTGACAAAACACGGATCGGTTTCCCGGAAGTAAATTTGGGTATTTTCCCTGGTTTTGGTGGTAGCGCCCGTACTATTCGAAAGCTGGGCGGTAAGGATGCAATGCCACTGATGCTCTCAGCTCGATTCTTGCGCGCATCAGCGGCTAAAAGACTAGGGCTGGTTGATCAATTGGTTAAATCATCCAGCAGTTTAAGCTGGGCTGCTCGCAAGGCAGTTCAGAAAAAATCCAAATCAAAAGCACCCGGGCATAAGGTGAAACTATTTAACAGTGGTCCTGTAAGGCGCTGGATGGCCCAATACATTCGCAAACAAACCGCGAAAAAAGCAAATCCAAAACACTACCCTGCCCCGTATAAACTGATCGATCTTTATGAACAACATGCGGATGATTTCCCAGCCATGCTTGAAGCTGAGGCAGTAGGCGTGGGCCAACTCATTGTTGGTGATGCTTCTCGCAACCTGCGCCGAGTTTTCAAATTAATGGAGCGCTTAAAGGCGGAAGGCAAACAGTCAGATGCAAAAGTGCGCAGAATCCATGTAATCGGGGCTGGCGTTATGGGTGGTGATATAGCTGCCTGGTGTGTGTTACGTGGTTTAGAAGTCACACTTCAGGATCGTGAAATGAAATACATTGAGCCTGCGATAAAACGTGCTGCAATTTTGTTCAGTAAAAAAATCAGATCTAAAGCCGAGCGTGGGGCAGCAATGGCACGCTTAATTGCTGACGTCGACGGCAATGGAATATCTCGCGCAGATGTAGTGATTGAAGCCATTTTTGAGAATCTCGAGGCTAAACAGGAATTATTTAAGAAAATTCAAAAACAAGCACCCAAACACGCCATTTTGGCAACCAACACATCGGCTATTCCACTACAGGATATTGCCTCAGTATTGCGTTCACCGAAACGTTTAATCGGTTTACATTTTTTCAATCCAGTTGCAAAAATGCCATTACTCGAAGTTGTCTATTCTGAGAAGACCGATAAACAACTGATCAAAAGAGCCGGCGCTTTTGCAGGACAAATTTCACGTTTCCCTCTATTAGTAAAAAGCAGCCCTGGCTTTCTGGTTAATCGGGTCCTGGCGCCCTATATGAGCAAGGCAATGGCATTGCACCAATCTGGTATTCCTAAGGAGGCTATCGATAAAGCAGCAACCGAGTTTGGAATGCCTATGGGCCCCGTTGAGCTAGCTGACACCGTTGGTTTGGATGTAGGACTGGGTGTGGTTAGTACTCTGGGTGGCGAAAACAGCAAAGAACAAAGTGACTTTTTGAAAAAATACATTGATGCCGGAAAACTTGGCAAAAAATCTGGAGAGGGCTTTTACAAGTGGGAAAAAGGCCGTCCTAAAAAAGATTCAGAAAATGTGCGTGGACATAACCTCAAGCAACTCGCTGAAGAACTATTACAGCCCTACTTTGATGAATGTAAGGCTTGTTTAGAAGATGGTATCGTTGCAGATGCCGATATTATTGATGCTGGAATGATTTTTGGTACTGGCTTCGCCCCCTTCCTTGGAGGCCCTTTGCATTATCTGGAAAGTCTAAGTAATAAAGCAGCCAGCCAACAGGAGACATCGGCATGAGCGAGTATAAATTTCGTCGTATAGCAGTCATTGGTGGCAACCGGATTCCATTTTGTCGTTCAAATTCTTTTTATGCTGAGAAAACCAATTTGGATATGCTGGCCGCTTCCATTCAGGGAGTCGTTGATAAATTTGGATTGGCGGGTATGCAACTGGATGAAGTAATTGCCGGTGCTGTTACCACTCACTCCAAAGATTGGAACCTGACCAGAGAAGCCATTCAATCGACTGAGCTTTCTCCTCTAACCCCGGCAATCACAATGTCACAGGCCTGCGGTACTGGATTACAGGCTGCACTCATGTCAGGCGCTAAAATAGCCTCTGGTCAAATTGAATCTGCAATTGTTGGTGGAACTGATACCACCTCTGATGCACCCATCGTTTTTTC
>CAXMRK010000274.1:0-2489 GCA_964195815.1 uncultured Acidimicrobiia bacterium
AACGATTGTTCTTGGTGAATGCTGGCAGCTTCGCGCAAAACACCTGCCAATACGATTAGTGCAAAACCAGCAAAGATTCCAGCAACATTGGCCTCAAAGGCTGGGTATAACTGAATCCCAGGTAGATTTAAGTCAATATCATTGAGCATTATGCGACCACCGATATATTGTAATAGCGGGTAAATAATGTGCCAGCCAATAAAAGCAAAGGCAATCAATTTAATCCGCTCTGCGTTTTCTTGTAGGAAGTGTTCTCCCTTAACTACCGATGTAAATAATCTGCGCATCTGCAATAAGCCATACAGGAAAATGAAAAGCATGATTTCTTTAATTACCGCGGCAACATACCAAGACAACAAACTTTGAGTATTGTTGAGTAGTAACTCGCCGCGCCCACTTATGAGCAAAATTGATGTTTCTGAATTCTGTGCCGACTGTTCAGTGGCGACATCTGAATATATTTTATAGCCGAGATAGGCATTAATGTCAGCATGACGCTGTTGGGGATCGGTTGGCATGCTTAAGCCAATCACCAGCACGGCTACCGGCCAGGCTACCGCTGCAAAAATAAGCAAATACCAAATAAGGTCAAGAAAACGTTTTACTAATGTGGCAAGTTTGTTCTGAGTTGGAGAAGACATATCATAATACCTCTAAGATCAATTGGTTTTATTGATAATAGACTATTATTTATCGTTTATCAATATATTTATATCAATAAACAATATATATCTTAATTAAATATCAGACCAAGGGTAGTACCAGGCCCCTGAGATTTTCTTTCCTAAGCCAATCAACTTAAGCAAACGCTGCATAAAAAGCTTACCAACCACCACCTCCGCCTCCGCCTCCGCCGCCACCAGAGAACCCACCACCTCCGCCACCGGAACTGCTTCCCGGGGGTGTTGAAGATCGGCTGACGGCTTTCGACAACTGACTGCCTAATGTGTCACCCATTGTATTTAACAGGCCTTTTTGATCTAGCAAATTACTGCTGTGGTGGCCGGTATACCATGCGGGGTTATAGCTACTATTGCCGGCATTGGGGTTAGTGAGGGCGCTGGCCAGGATACGTTTAAAATTGTCACTCCACTGGTTCTGCACACCGAGCGCAAAAGCAAAAGGCAAAAAGGTTTCAAAAACCTCAGGTGTGAGTTCTGGTGATTTCATCCGATTAAGGCGGTCACTTTCTGCTGTTTGTAAATACAATTTTAAGCCTTCGATCTCATCCAGAACTTTACGACCCGCATAAGTGGGGGCACGTAATAGATAGGCGAAAAGACCAATAGTGAATACGCTTAATATCACGAATGGAACAATCACCCAGGGAGGCGGCGGACCTAGAGTAATCATAGCCAGTAAAGTCACTGCGACAAGGACTATGCCGGGAATGATATAACTAAGATTGTGTTTGAATAATTTGTTGAAGTATTCCTTCTTTAAAGCAGCGGCTAATTTCTTTTTGGCTTTGCCTAATACCTTATGCTCTTCCTGATCTAGCTCAATTTGTGTGCTTCCAGAAGCAAACAATTCATCCTTTAATGCCCGCTCACCCAGGCTTAAAGCCTGTAAACGTGAGCCGGTTTCTGCTTTTGACACCTTTTCTAAACTGTACTTCTTTTTCTTAGGATTTTTGATAACTACATGACCTTTGATGGCCAGACTAATAATAGCCGCGGTCATGGCTTTATCATCAAAGCCCATATTTTCTATATAGCGGACAGCAGCGGGGGACAAACCTGGTGGTGCTTTGTAGCGCGGGATGATCGTTCCAGGTTGAGGATCGCGGCCCACTTTGCTCCAGGCCCACAGAAACCAGACAACCAGTGCAAAAAGCCCGGCAAAGGCAGCCATTATCGCTACATTGTCTCTAAGGATACGTTGGTACTTTTGCCACTGTGTTGGTTCTGCTATCAAGCCTTTGGGGAAACTCATCACAATTGTGAAACCATTTTTAACTGGCAGTCTCGCTGTGGTTTCAAACCATGCCCCGCCATCCACGCTGTGTGCTGCCGCTGCCTGACCCTGAGAGCCATAGCTGCCGGTATAATATTCAGTAGCGATTTTCTCAAACGGTACTTGCTCAGGCAGCATCACTTTCACGCTGGCATGTTCGATTGGAAATAACCAGTCAGGGCCAACCGCGTTCCAATACAGCTCATCATGTTCAGCAAAAAAACCCAACTGATAATTGGTACGATAATGAATCACATAAGTATGCCGACCCTGTGGCGCCAGTGAGTTCTTACTACCCAGATATAAACGTATGTAATTACCCCTGTCTGCCAGCTTGTGGGCAACCGGAGCACCATCTAAGCGAGTAGAGTTAAGCTCGAAATCAACACTGTATTTAATCCCTTTCTGGTCTTTATAGTTCACCGGAAAATCGCGATAAATACCATGCTTGATATTCTTGCCTTCGTTATTAATGCTAATCGACTCGGTAACCAACATTGAGCCGTCACTCTGGATAGAAATTTCAACGTTAT
>CAXMRK010000275.1:0-3488 GCA_964195815.1 uncultured Acidimicrobiia bacterium
GTTGACCAACGACGGTTAGCAGAAATTGTGTTGATCTCACCGTTATGGGCCAGAAAACGGAAGGGCTGTGCATATTTCCAAATAGGTGCGGTGTTAGTGGAAAAACGCTGATGGAACAGGCAAATGGCGCTTTGCATTAATGGGTCTTTTAAATCTGAGTAAAATTCAGCCAGATATTTTGGCATCACCAGGCCTTTGTAAACGATCACCATATTTGACAAAGAACAGACATAATACTGTTCATCAGTAATCCGATCAGCTGCGCGTCTACGGGCCATGAATAGCCGGCGTTCCATATCGTGTTCGCCCCAGCCAGAGGGTGCCTGAACAATAATTTGTTCAATCTTTGGTAGCGTAGATTTTGCAACTTCTCCGCAAACCGAAGTATCTATCGGTACTTGTCTCCAGCCAAGCACAGTCATGGTTTCCCGGTCAATTTCCTGTTCTAAAATTCGGCGTGATTTTTTGGCTAGTGCTTCGTCAGGATTAAGAAATATTTGACCAATAGCAAAGCGTGAGTCTGCGCGGCCACCAAGTTGTTTAACAATGGGTACAAAAAATGTGGATGAAAGCTGGATAGAAATACCACAGCCATCACCTGTTTTACCATCGGCATTGACCGCGCCGCGATGGGTCATTCGGGTGAGGGCATTAATAGCAGTTGTTATCAGTTGTTGGCTCTGGACACCGTCAAGCTGGGCAATTAGCCCAAACCCACAGCTGCTTTTGACTTGAGTGTGGTTATATAGACTCATAAATACAATACATTATCTAGTTTCAGTTGCGCCTGGATGATCCCATAGCTGCAACAATTTGCAGGCAATAATTAATGACCATACGCCTGAGTATAGTTATACCATCATCAGCATGAATAATGCGTTTAAATTACAAAAAAAGCAGTTGAGCACTATCAGGCTTTAGGCGTTGCTGGCGCGAAGGTAGATGACAGCTTATCGCTGAGATAAATCCGGTAGACCAGAAAACATGGTCCAGCGCTTAGTTTCAGGGTTATAGCGCCATTCCTGATGCCAGCGTACCTGACGTTCTACCGGATTATGCTTATTGTACATTTGCAAAACTACAGTCTGACGGAACTGAGAAAGATCATCGCTCATCTGTTTCTGGCTGACGGTATAGCCGAAAATCTTAAACTGCTGCATGCGAGCGATATCTAAATCAGAAATTTCATTCTCTGCAAGATATTCCGGGTCGATCAAATTCATAACGCCTTCGATTTCATTCCAGCGAGTTAGCTGCTCAATATTTTTCATGGTTAAGTCGAAGGTTTTTTCCCGTTTTGGATTGTGTGCTGCACAGGAGGTTAAGGCTAAGATTAGTGTAATAAGTAGAATTTTTAACAGATGATGCATTTAAATATCCTTTTTTAACGCTACATAACGACAATTAAACTCAGAAGTTGTATTTTCACCGTCACTAGTGCTTACCCGCAAGTTCAGTGCGGCTTTTCCACGACGGGCAAAGGTATCTAAAAAAACCTTTAAGGCATCAGCACTCGGTCCCTGGCACTGTATGTGTATCTCTTGTGTCAGTGGCAGTAGCCAGGTGATGTCACCCTTATGGATCACGATATCACAATCCAGACCAGCCTTGCGGGTTTCCAGCCAGACCACACCCCATGCCACCAGGGTCATCAATGCTGCTTGTGAGCCACCAAATGCAGAGCCTTTATCGTTGATGTTTGGAGCCAAAGGCGCGCGTGCTGTTAAGCAGTTATTCTGATAATCCAAGATTTCCATTTTCATCGACTGACTTAATGGTATTTCATCTTTAATCAGCTTGCGAAATGCGTTTAGCCATTCCATATCCGTTGTTTTAGCCTCTAGCGGCATAAGCTGTCCTATTTTTAGAAAGTTCTTTGTTAATTTCTCTGTAGCAATATCCGTGTCGGATATAGACATGCCCGTCATTGTAGCGGAAACTCAGTCTCTGACTCTAAGGTATTGTGTACATGGCAAAAGAAAATCCAGCCACAATCTCAAATCTAGCCAAGGCAATGATTCCTCGTGAAATGGCGACCTGGTCGACAGCAGCGATCATGCTGGCGGCAATAGAAGGTGGGTTAGCCGGAGTGATTGTGAAAAGTATATTTGCCGGCCAGGCGCCTCCGCTGTGGGTGAATTTAGCCGTGGCAATGGTTGTTGGTGCTCCCGCCTTTGCCAACATTCTTAGCATCGTTTTTGCCAGTTTAGGGCATGGGCGCGATAAAGTGAGGGTTATGAGTATTTCCATGTCTGGTATAGGCGTGGGATTACTGTTCATGGCCATTGCACCTATTACTTCTTCAGGCCTGGTTATTTTTACCTTAGGGTTGATATTGGCACGGGTATTCTGGTCGGGGGTTGTGACCCTGCGGGCTTCTGTTTGGAGGATGAATTTTTCACGTGAGGTTCGGGGCAGAATTACCTCACGTCTAATGACAGCATCATCCCTGGTGATGGCCGTTTCTTCGGGCTTAATCGGGTTTTGGTTAAATGATCATCCTTTGGCATTTCGCTGGATATATCCATTAGCCGCCATGGTCGCTGTGCTGATTGCCTGGGTTTACCGAAAAACCAGAATCCGCGGTGGTCACCGGCTTATTAAGGATGAACAGGAGGATGGAGCGGAACAATCTGGTCGCTGGTCTGCCATGCTGAAAATCTTGAAACAAGACCTGGATTTTCGGAAATATATGTTGGCGATGATGCTTTTTGGCAGTGGCAATCTGATGCTGATGGCACCACTGATTGTGGTGGTCAATGAACATTTTGATTTATCCAGGTTAGAGCAGATCCTGATTACTTCTTCGATACCATTGCTGATGGTCGCAGCTAGTCTGACAGCATGGGGTAAATTGCTTGATGGGCGGCATATACTTGAGTATCGGGCTTTGCATTCCTGGTCTTTTGTGTTGGCATTGGGCAGTTTTGCAGTGGCCGCTATTAGTGGTTATGAAGAGGGGTTTTGGATAGGTTCGATAATTTTAGGCATCGCTTATGGCGGTGCAGTATTAGGTTGGAATCTTGGCCATAATGATTTTTCAGGCAATAAAGATAGCGCCCTGTATATGGGAATCCATGTCACTCTAACGGGTTTGCGTGGATTGTTTATGCCAACCGTGGGAGTGCTTGTATATCAGGCTCTGAACGCTATTAATCCAGAGCTTGGACCCAAAGCATTATTGTTACCATTTGCTTTAGTGGTATCCGGAGCACTTTTATTTGTACTGCTGGCGCAGCAGCATAAAAAGAATCAGAGTTGATCGCTGCCGGCAGACTCATCGTCTTCACAAGCGCCTTCTTCCATCCGTAAGACACCAGCAGCTTTGGCCATACAGCCATTGGAATATGTTTTTCCATTACAGCCACAAACAGGAGCATATTCCATGGTACACATTCTTTCAGGATCAGCGGGGCCCATGCAGGGTTCCTCGGTTTCAGCAATATTTTCTGGCTCTATTATGGCCGCTGTTTGTTGCTGACAAGCGG
>CAXMRK010000276.1:0-4511 GCA_964195815.1 uncultured Acidimicrobiia bacterium
AATGGTTGATACTGCCGCTGGTCCTGCTGCAACATTTTCTATCATCGATATGGAATCTGCAGTTGCATTCGATCGTGATATCGTAGATGTATATACGGTTGATCCACGCTTGAATCTTGATAATGAGGATGATGGCTTTGAAGTCAATTGTGCGGGTAAAAACCCACGTTTCAATAGCGTAACCCTGGATGGTGTTAGTCAGAATGACCGTTTTGGTCTGAACTCTAACGGCTACTCAACCGCAACCGGTATGCCATTCCCATATGACGCTATTCAGCAGATCGCTGTAGAGCTTGCGCCTTTTGATGTGACCTATGGTGGTTTTTCAGCTTGTAACATCAATGCTGTAACCAAGACAGGTAGCAATGAATGGAAAGGTAATGTGTTTTTCGAATGGAACAGTGACAGCACCCGTGGTGATTCACTGACTATTGATGGCGAAAGAACCAAACTCGAAAGCCCTGCTTTTGATGAGTATAAGAAAGGCTTCAGCTTTGGCGGACCCCTTTTAAAAGATAAGTTATTTATCTTTGCAGCATACGAAGAATCAGAAAGACCACGCTTCCTGGCCCGCGGACCTGCTGGTTCTGGTATTGGCGAAGTACGTGACTGGTTAAGTCAGGCGGATTTCGATCGAATTAATTCAATCGCAAGCAATGTTTACGGTTACGACACAGGTGGTACACCTACAGACGGCGGAGCTGAATCTGAAAAATATATGCTGCGCTTAGATTGGAATATCAATGACAATCATAATGCCGCACTTATTTATAACTATTTCGATGGTTTCCAGGATCGTGATTCCGATGGTGACGATGATGAATTTGAATTTGCCAATCACTTCTACACCAAGGGTGCAGAGTCAGAAACTATTACTGCTACTCTAGCGTCACAGTGGACCGATGCGTTTTCAACAGAAATCTTCTTCAGCAACAATGAAATGAACGATTCTCAGGTTACTGTTGGGGATAAATTCTTCGCTGACCACCAGATTAGTCTTAATCGCGATACCGTTTATCTGGGTGCTGATGACTCTCGTCAGGGTAACCAACTCAATACTGAATCAGATTTCTATAAAATTAGCGCTCAGTATCTGGCAGGTGATCATGTAATTACTGCAGGTTATGAACGTGAAGAACTGAGTATCTTTAACCTTTTCGTACAGCACTCAAGAGGCGGCGAATACGATTACTTTGATGATTCTCTGAGTAATCCAGCCTATTGTGATGCATTAAGTGCAGAAGGTCGTTACAACGATCCTGGCTGTGGTATGTCAGGTATCGATAAGTTTGAATTGGGTCGTCCAAGTCGTATTTATTACGGTAGTGGTGGTGGCAGCAATGTTGCTGCAGATGCTGGCGCTGCTTTCACCAATAACCAGAATAGCGTCTATATTCAGGATGAAATTTACTTCCCGAATAATGACCTGTCAGTTGTTTTTGGTGCGCGTTATGACTGGTTTGATAGCGACGATGCACCTCATTTCAATCAGACATTCACCGATGCAAACGACGGTTTACGTAACGATTCCACTATTGATGGTTTGGATCTGTTCATGCCAAGAATTGGTTTCACCTGGGGGGCTAGAGATGACCTGTCCTTACGTGGCGGTTTAGGCCTGTATTCTGGTGGTAATCCGAATGTTTGGATTTCTAACTCATATAGTAATGATGGTTTGACCAATGTTCAGCTACGTTTGAATAACTTCAGCGGTTCCGGTTCAGTACTTGATGGAACTATCCCTTTGAGTGGCGCTGGTATGCCTGGCTTCTCTCCACCGCAGGCATTGTATGATGCAGTTGGCGCTGTTACACCTGAAAATGCCAATGCTAGTAATTTGGCACTGATCGATCCGAACTTCAAACAACCATCAGAATGGAAGTTTGCTCTGGGTGCAACCTGGGATGCTCCATGGTACGAAATACAGGTAGATGTTGATTATCTGCATACCAAATCTATGGATTCAGCCATGTATGTTGATTTGTCACAGTCTATTGTAGGTACTACCATTATTGGTGAGCCTATCTATGATTACACCAATGGTCGCGATAACTATATGTTGACCAATTCGACTTTTAACGCTGAGAGTGATATTTTCTCTGTGATTTTGCGCAAAGAATTCGAAAATCGTCTGGAGATGACTTTTGGTTATGCATATACCCAGGCTGAAGACGTATCACCAATGACCAGTTCCACCGCAGGTTCAAACTTTGATAATGTTGCAACCAGCGATATTAACAGGCCAAGACCTGGTACATCAAACTATGTGGTACCACACCGCTTTACTTACAAAGCAACCTGGGCACATGAGTTCTTTGACGGTTTAGATACCCGTGTTTCTCTGTTCGGTTTCACTAAAGAAGGTCAGCCACAGAGTTATGTAATGGGTAGTAACGATCTCGAAGGTGATGGCTTCTTCGGTCGCCATTTGTTGTATGTTCCAACCGGGCCTGACGACACCAATGTTGTCTTCGAACCTGGCTTTGATCAAGCCGCATTCTTTAACTTTGTTGAGAAGGAAGGTTTGGCTAGAGGACTGTCGAAACGTAATGGTCAGCATGCAGATTGGTCAACACGCTTTGATTTCCGCATCGATCAGGATTTACCAAGTATTTTTGGTAGAATCTATGGCAAACTTTATCTGAAAATTTACAACATTGGTAACTTGATTAAAGATGACTGGGGTGTCGTAAATGATGCACAGTTCTTCTCAGTGCAAGTGGTAAATTCCAGTGTTAATGGTGACGGACAATATGTGTTTGAACGATTCAATGACAGAACGATTAACAATGTACTTGAAAATCGTTCACTTTGGAGTGCGCGTCTGGGTGTAGAATTTAGCTTCTAAGTTAAAACCCAGTTGTTAGATTTAAAGCCAGCCTCCTTCGGGGGGTTGGCTTTTTTATTTAATCTGTTGTGAGAGTCATATTAATTCGGGTATGCTTGCTCACCTATCTGCCAATAATGACAAACTGAGAAGAATGAATGGATGCTGTAACCACACATGTATATCCCGCAGGATTACTGAATACGCTTTCCCAAAAAGAAGTAAAACGCTTACGTGACGCCAGTGCAGGTGAGTTAAAAGAATTATTACGACGTTGCGCACTGGCGGTATTAACCAGTGGCAGTCTTTCTGATGATGCTGAAGCGATGTTAGCTCAATACCGAGAATTTGATCTTGAGATCAAGCATACCAATCGGGGCATCCGTCTGGATATGAAAAATGCACCTGGCATTGCATTTGTAGACGGTAAGATAATTGAAGGTGTTCGCGAACTATTGTCTGCTGTCTTGAGAGACATCGTTTATCACGATATTGAACTCAATGAAGCTGCAGGTTACGACGCTACTGATTCCGAAAGCACGACTAGCGTGGTGTTTGAAATACTCCGAAATGCAGCAGCCCTGATACCAAATACAGAGCCAAACTTAGTGGTTTGCTGGGGCGGTCATTCAATTAAGCGCGAAGAATATGATTATACAAAAACCTGTGGTTATGAAATGGGACTGCGGGGTTTAAATATTTGTACAGGCTGTGGGCCAGGTGCGATGAAAGGGCCGATGAAAGGTGCAACTATTTCCCATGGTAAGCAGCGGCTCGCACCGGGTCGATATATTGGTATTACCGAACCTGGCATCATTGCAGCGGAAAGCCCGAATCCTACCGTTAATGAGCTGATCATCATGCCCGATATTGAAAAGCGCCTGGAAGCGTTTGTTCGTCTTGGTCATGGTATTGTCGTATTTCCAGGAGGAGTTGGGACGGCTGAAGAAATTCTCTATTTATTGGGAATACTGATGCATCCCGCTAACGAGGGTATTCCTTTTCCGCTGGTTCTTTCGGGGCCTGCATCGGCTGCTGCCTACTTTGAGCAGATTGATGAGTTCATTGTAAAAGCGCTAGGTGAAGAAACTCGTAACTATTATGAAATCATTATTGATGACCCACAGGCTACAGCAGTAGCCATGTACCAGGGTATTAAAACTGTAAAAGAATATCGGAAGCAGAGGGGTGGTGCTTTTTACTTCAATTGGAGTTTGCATATTGATGCTGATTTCCAGCAACCGTTTATCCCTGATCACCAGCATATGGCCAAATTAGACCTGTCAAAAAATCAAGCGCCACACTTGTTGGCTGCAAATTTGCGTAAAGCGTTTTCCGGAATTGTTGCAGGTAATGTAAAACCAATTGGCATTGCTTCGATTCGACAACATGGAAAATTTGAAATTCGTGGTGAGGCAGAATTAATGCAAAGACTGGATAAGTTACTCCAGGCCTTTGTAGCTCAAGACAGAATGAAAATGCCAGGCTCTTCGCCCTATGAGCCATGCTATCGGGTGATATCAGCCTAGCCCGACACCCAGTGGCATCTGCCCGGCGCCAGATTAAGGGATGCTGGTGCAATATGCGGGCTTTAGCGGGGCCCTGATCAGTGCGAGAGGCTATTTCTGGGATTCGGGAGCTGAATCAATATCCTGTTGCAGAACCTTTTGAATATAGCTGCGTA
>CAXMRK010000277.1:0-7872 GCA_964195815.1 uncultured Acidimicrobiia bacterium
CAGCCTTAGCATTGCCCTGGTAGTTCTGATTTTATTATCAGGTTTTTTCTCCAGTGCAGAAACCGGACTGATCGCGCTTAATCGCTATCGGCTGCGCCATCTTGCAAACCGCGGTCATCGCGCAGCTAAATTAGCCCAGAAACTACTCGATCACCCAGACCGAGTTCTCGGTTTAATTTTGCTCGGAAATAATCTGGTCAATATATCTGCATCGACTATCGCTACACTCATTGGCCTGCGCTTAATGGGAGATAGCGGGCCAATTGTTGCCGCCATCAGCTTAACCGTTATCATTCTAATTTTTGCAGAGGTTGCACCAAAAACTTTGGCCGCTTACCGGCCGGAAAAAATTGCTTTTCCTGCCGCTTACGTACTTACCCCATTACTAAAAATCACTTATCCACTGATCTTGCTTATCAGTGGTATTTCAAGATTGCTACTAAAACCATTTGGTATTCAAACGCGCTCTGATTTACTGCAGACACTGTCGCGGGAAGAAATCCGTACCCTACTAACTGAAGACGGTAATTTACCCAACGAACACCAACAGATGCTGGTTAATATTCTCGATCTGGAATATGCAACTGTCGATGATGTACTGATACCCCGCAGTGATATTCTCGGGCTGGATCTTGACGATCCATGGGATGAAATATTAAATAGACTTACCAATTCGGTGTATACCCGGATGCTGGTGTACCGCGGCGAACTGGAAAATGTAGTTGGTTTATTACATGTACGCACTCTGATTGCAAAATTGACGCGCGGAAAACTAACCTATCAAGACGTAGTCCGATCCGTACGCAAACCTTATTACATACCTGAAGGCACTCCGCTTACACAGCAGTTACTAGAATTCCAAAGCCGTGATCGGCGAATGGCTCTAGTAGTCGATGAATATGGCGATATTCAAGGATTAGTAACCCTGGATGATATCCTCGAGGAAATTGTAGGTGAATACACCTCTGATCCAAACGAGCGAAAAAGGATTTTCAGAAAACTGGAAGATGGGAATTTTCTGGTCGATGGCACAGCTCCTGTACGCAGTTTGAATCGACGCCTGAACTGGTCTCTACCAACCGATGGCATACGCACTATTAATGGGCTCTTACTGGAAGAGCTTGAAGCCATTCCGCAGGGCAATACCAGTATTAAGATTGAAGAATATGTGATCACCATCCTGGACACTCAGGATAATATTATCCAGCGGGTTCTAGTTAAACCACCAGTTGAGCATTAAAGAACACTACGTCAACTACAAAAAGAACAGCACGTCATCCCGGACTTAGGTCGCTACGCGCATCCATGCGCTCACGCGACATTCGTGCATCCATGCACATCATCCGGGATCTCCTTGCGCTACCGTGATATTCGTTGTGAGACCCCGGCTCGTAGGCCGGGATGACGTTTTTTATTACTTTAGGATGAGATTTTTTAATTACTCCGGACTGGCGTTTTCCATCACTCTGGTTACCGAGGAAATACCTACCCCTCTCTAACCAAACGCATTGCTTCAGAAATATTTCCGACGGGAATAATTTTCAGTCCTTTTATAGGTTTCTTTGGTGCGTTAGCACGCGGGATCAAGGCGCTTGTGTAACCATGGGTTACTGCTTCTTTGAGCCGCTCTTCACCGTTATAAACCGGTCTGATCTCACCAGAAAGCCCAACTTCTCCAAAACTCACCATTTGTTTACCCAATGAACGATCTGCAAGGCTGGAATACAGCGCTAGCGCCATGGGCAAATCAGATGCAGTTTCTGAAATCCGCATGCCACCCACCACATTAATAAATACATCCTGATCACCAAGACTTAGGCCTGCATGTCGGTGCAATACCGCCAACAACATGGCCAGGCGGTTGGCATCTACACCCACAGCAACGCGACGGGGGTTAGCCAGCCGGGAAGCATCCACCAGCGCCTGCACTTCTACCAGTAGTGGTCTGGTACCTTCACGAGTCACCATAACAGCACTACCAGAGGTCACTTCAGCCTGCCCGGATAAAAACAATGCAGAGGGATTACTGACTTCACGTAAACCCATTTCGGTCATCGCAAAAACACCCAGTTCATTGACTGCACCAAAGCGATTTTTGATCGCGCGGATGACCCGGTAGCGGCTGCCAGATTCACTCTCAAAATAGAGCACCGCATCTACCATATGCTCCAATACCCGTGGGCCTGCCAGAGATCCGTCTTTGGTGACATGGCCAACCAGCACCATAGCTACGCCACGTGATTTGGCATAACGTACCAGCCGCGCAGCAGACTCACGCACCTGGGCCACAGCTCCAGGTGCTGATTGCAACTGTTCTGAAAACACGGTCTGGATAGAATCAATGACCATAAAACCGGGTTTTTCACGTTCGGCTATATCTATAATTTTTTCGACACAGGTTTCGGTAACACAACGCAGATGTTCAGCGGCTAATCCCAGGCGCTGAGCGCGCATACTGACTTGCTGAAGTGATTCTTCACCGGTGATGTAAAGCGAAGGCACGTGCAAGGCCAGACCTGACATGACCTGAAGTAATAAAGTTGATTTACCGATCCCTGGATCACCGCCGATTAGAGTAACCGAACCTGGAACCACACCACCCCCAAGCACGCGATCCAATTCACCAATATCGGTCATCAGGCGAATATTCTTATCCAGATTCACAGACGCTAAATCAGTCACTTCAACTTTATCGGCAAAGCCGGTAAACCCGGAATAACGATTCTTGATACTGGCTGCACTGGCTTCCAAAGTAATTTCAGTTAATGTATTCCAGGCTTTACAGTCAGGGCACTGCCCCGCCCACTTATTTACCTGGGTTCCGCAATCGTTACATTGAAAAGCGGTTTTTACTTTAGCCACTGTGTTTCCCTTAGAGTTGGATTAATTATGCGATTAGCTTAACATTTGTTGCTGTGGGATTAATGCTCGATAGTGCATCGGAATACTACATTAAACACCGTGTAATGGATTTTCTCAGCTGCTGTTATTCCAGAGCTGGCTTAAGTACTTGCCAGACATTATCCAGTAAAAACGGCTGGCCTTTTTCGCTAGGGTGAATACCGTCAGCCTGCATAAGCTCTGGGTTAAAAACTACCCCATCCATGAAGAATGGCACAAGCAATGTTGCATATTCTGAGGCAAGATCTGTATACATGGATTCGAATTGTTGGATATAGTCAGCACCGTAATTTGGAGGCAACTTGATTCCAGTGAGCAGTACCTTGGCATTTTGTTGCTGGCTGGCTTGAATCATGCGGATCATATTCTCACGGCTAATACCCGAATTGATACCACGCAAACCATCATTTCCACCCAGTTCAATGATCACAATTTTGGGTTGGTAACGATTCAGTAAACGTGGCAGACGTGCGAGCCCACCTTGAGTGGTATCTCCACTAATACTGGAATTGAGAATGGAATAATCATAACCCTCATCCTGTAACCGTACTCTGAGCAGGTGCACCCAGGATTGAGAGGCATCCATTCCAAAGCCGGCACTGAGGCTATCACCAAGAATTAAGATGACAGGCGACTCATTATCAGTAACATGTGCACGAATATCTGATGAAATCAAACCACCAAACACTATAAGAAGCGATAAAATAACTTTCATGAATAATCCAAAACCTACATTTGCCCTAAAAGCAGAAAATCTTAGCAAAATTGTTACCAGTCCCGAAGGAATGTTGACCATATTAGACCAGGTGAGCCTACAAGTCAGTCACGGTGAGCGAATTGCTATCATCGGCGCTTCAGGTGCTGGTAAATCAACCTTGCTGGGATTGCTTGCCGGACTAGATCTGCCAACATCCGGCAAGATCTGGTTGGGCGAGAATGAACTGTCTGCTCTGGATGAAGATGGTCGCGCCGCCTTACGTGCTGACAAGGTGGGTTTTGTATTCCAGTCTTTCCATTTAATCCCATCACTGACCGCGCTGGAAAATGTGATGTTGCCACTGGAGCTTGCCAACAACCCTCAACCACAACAGGCCGCCATGCAAGCATTACAAAATGTGGGTCTTGGTGAACGTGCGGGGCATTATCCTAAACAGTTGTCCGGTGGAGAAAAACAAAGGGTTGCCATCGCGCGTGCCTATGTCACCCAACCAACGGTGTTATTTGCCGACGAACCCACCGGCAATCTTGATCAACAAACTGGCGAAACTGTCATAGATATTCTGTTTAAGATGAACCGGGAATATGGCACTACTCTAGTGCTCGTCAGTCATGATTTAAGCCTGGCCAAGCGTTGTGATCGCACAATTCAGATGGAAGCCGGGAAGATTTCTACGGAGCAAATGGCTTGAAATCTATAGCGCTTGCTTGGCGATTGTTAATCCGTGACTGGAAATCCGGCGAGCTAACTGTATTAGCTGTTGCTCTTATTATTGCGATCACTGCTTTAACCGCTGTCGCTTTTTTAACCGATCGTGTCAGCCACGCTGTAGAAATGCGCGCCACAGAATCACTGGCAGCAGATTTACGCCTGGGTTCGAGTCAATCAATATCAGCAACCTATTCTGAGCTGGCTGTGCAGGCAGGCATTGATACCGCTGAGATGGTTACCATGCCCAGTGTGGTTTTTGATGGTGAGCGCAGCACACTCGCAGCGATCCGCGCTGTGACTCCAACTTACCCCTTGCGCGGCACCCTCAAGACCGCTGATAAATTACTCGCTCCTGCAACTGAAACCGAAGAAATTCCTGCGATCGGTGAAGCCTGGGCAACTAAGCGCCTGTTAGCCCGTCTGGGTTCAAACACTGGAGCTACAATTACGGTTGGCAATACCCAGTTAAAAATTACCAAAGTACTCAATTTCCGCCCGGATCAAGGCTGGCAATTTGTGGATCTCGCGCCAACCTTGCTGATTAATAAGGCTGACCTCGATGCCACCGCATTGATACAACCAGGTAGTAGAGTGAGTTATCGACTGCTGTTTGCCGGTCCGCGAAACCTCATCAGTGATTTCAAAACTGAACTGGAACCGCAGTTGAGCCCTGCTGAACAACTCAGTGATATTGAAGATGCTAATCCACAGATTCGCTCAGCTATGGAACGCTCCGGACGCTTCCTTAATCTTGCCTCTCTGGTTAGTGTTTTGCTTGCAGCTGTTGCAGTTGCCATGTCTGCAAGACGTTATGCACATAGGCATCGTGACCGCATAGCGCTACTCAAATGTCTGGGTAGCAAACAAGCCTTTATTATGAGGCTGAATTTATTACAACTGCTTATGCTAACTGTGGTCGGCGCCGTTATTGGTGTCACACTGGGATATTTATCTCAGGAAGTATTAGCCTGGGTGGCGCGTGACTTGATCGCTCAAGAGCTGCCCGCTCCCGGCGCTTCTCCAATATTATTGGGGCTGGTCACTGCACTATGTATTCTGTGTGGATTTGCCTTACCCGATCTGATTCAAATGGGCAAAACCCCGGTGTTGCGGGTATTGCGTCAAGACGTTGAACCACCACCCATGGCATACGGAATCAGCTATCTAGCTGGTATGTTTGCTGTGCTTGCATTATTACAGTGGATTGTGGGTGATCTTAAATTAGTGCTTGGCATTGCCATTGGTGCATTGGGAACCTTTGCAGTCCTTGGACTTGCAGGATGGATACTGGTCAAGGCTAGCGGGCGCTTTCGTGGTGTCGCCGGGGTTGCCTGGCGGTATGGATTTGCCAACCTCAACCGGCGTGGACGCGAAAGTGTTATTCAGGTCGTTGCCTTTGGTCTCGGACTAATGGTTTTGATGCTATTAACACTGGTCAGAAATGACCTGATGGATACCTGGCGCGGCAGCTTGCCACTAGATGCACCGAACCAGTTTATGATTAATATTCAGCCGCATGAAGTACCCCAAATGCAGCAATTCCTGGATGAGCAACAATTGCAGGCACCACAATTTGTACCCCTGGTAAGAGCACGAATTACAGCCATTAACAGCACTCTTGTTGAGGACATCGAGTTTACCGATCCCCAGGGTGAGCGTTGGGCTAAGCGCGAATCAAACCTAAGTTTCAGCGACAGCATTCAAAGCGGCAATAAATTGACCGAAGGTGAGTGGTGGCAAGCTGGAACAGACCAACATGAAATTTCTGTGGAGGTCGATTTCGCAAGTGAATTGGGTGTGAACATAGGTGACGAACTGAGTTTTGATATTGCTGGCGAACCTGTCAGTGCAACAGTAACCAGTCTACGTACGGTTGAATGGGACAGTTTTAAACCGAATTTCTTTATGGTCTTTTCTACAGCAACACTGAAAGACTACCCCGCCAGCTACATAGCTGCTATGTACGCTGGAGCCGAAGATGACAGCAAAATCATTCAACTGATGCGCCAATTCCCCAGCGTTACCGTAATTGATCTGGATGCATCGCTGGCTCAGGTTCGTGATGTTATGGACAAAGCATCACTGGCAGTACAGGCAGTATTCTTATTTACTCTGTTTGCAGGCTTTGCAGTGTTATGGGCAGCCGCACAATCCAGTCTTGATCAACGCAGTTTCGAAAGCGCCATATTACGAACATTGGGCGCATCAAGAAAAAGAGTACTAACTGGTGTAGCCGTTGAATTTATTGCAATTGGCCTACTAGCAGGTCTGTTAGCATCTACTGGCGCCAGTCTGATTGCCTGGCATTTAGCAGTTAATGTGTTCGATCTACAGTATCAATTCAGCCCTGCTGTATGGCTAGCTGGACCATTTTTGGGTATGTTATTTGTTGGCCTCAGTGGATTATTAGCCACCTGGAAAGTGGTCACACATTCCCCAATGAGTGTATTGCGCTCTGCTTAAGCTGGAAGTTTATTATTGGTGAGAATACAGTCGCTAATTATGTTTGATATTTCTCTTAATTTTGTTCTCAGAACAATAGGAGACAGACCCCAATTAATTCGCGGTTAATCATTTTACGCGTTCTAACATTGCGTTGAATGCATACGCTAGTTTATACACATCACCTGGCCATCGCCCAGAGACCAAATGTTGGTCTTCTACAATAAAGCCTTTGTTTGGATTATTTGCGCTGCCATAACTTGGAAGCATAGGTCCGGATAAAAAATCTTTTGGACTAGCCAGTTGTTGGGATACTTCATCTTGAACTGTTTGCGGGTAGGTTTGATAGTGCTGTCCCATTGACCTGCGCGTCAATTTGATCGCTATTTTCTCTTGAAAATTATTCAAGCCTGTTACTTTATATCCGTGCAACACCGACTTACCATCATCACGCTTAGTCCGTGATAAGGCTAGAATGCCATGGCAAACACTTGATACCGGTGCCTTTCGAGCAAAGAAGTTTCGGCATAGTTCAAAAACAGCCGGCGCTTCCAAATAGGGTTTAATACCGGGCGCATGTCCACCTGGTAACACCAGTGCGTCAAACTCATCAGCTTTTATATCAGCCCATGGTGTAGGATTCTGAAAACGCTTATCAGCCGCCATCTGTGCATAAATCAATCTGTTCTCAGGCTTCGCAGCTAATGACTTTAAGTGTCTTGGGAGCCCTCTGCCAGTTAAGGTAATTTGATCACATACAGCGACTTCTCCATTACCGGTTGCGAACGAAACTTGATGGCCTGAATCGGTTAAAACTTTCCACGGAATACACGATTCTGTTGGATCAAATTCTGTGTTTGGCAAAATCATTAGCACTGAAGCCATATTTTTATCTCTATGTTAGAAATGGCAAACCACATGACAGCCATATCGTAAGTCTTATATTAGGCTAAATCTTTAGTTTTGAGTGACAAACTCGCCCTATTGTCAGCAATCTGCAACTTTTACTCGTGGCAAAATGGGAATGCTTCTACCGAGTCCCTGTCTCTTCAATATTCGGCCCGTGAATTCTGACAGAGGTTTTATGCAAGCACACTTCA
>CAXMRK010000278.1:0-8044 GCA_964195815.1 uncultured Acidimicrobiia bacterium
AATTCTTTTATGTTATGAGGTGGGATAAATCACTTTATCAGCCCGGTTAAAAACACTTCGTCATCCCGGCCTACGAGCCGGGACCTCGTTACGCACTGCGCTATCCGTCAGGAGATACCGGGTCGAAGCCCGGCATGACGAATTGCAATTCACCTCAAATCAATGCGGATTATCTGCGCGGGTAGTTTTTCAGTTGTCACCAATACATGCTTCCCATCCAGACTAATACCAATAGCTTCTTCTTGAACTAATGGATTGGTACTGACTGTTGTGGCTTTCCCATTAAGAGCATCGAGAACACTCTCACCCCTATTTCGCTTAAACAGCAGTGCCATTTTATAAGTTTGCAGGCTAATTAATAAGCCATCAGATGCAATATCCATAGCAGTTGCCTGGTCAGACCATCTCCCAGTTTTCGGGTCAGCTTTGATATCGGCTTTAGTGTGGGCAGGTATTGCATCGACTTCACCAACAAATTCCAAAGTTGCAGTTGCATTGCCAAACACCTGTTGCAGAGGAATTCTATACAGTCGAGCGGGGTGGTCACGTTTACTTAACAGATAAATAAATTCACCCAATGGATCAACCGCGATTGATTCACAATCCCGAGGTCCATCCGGATAAGTGAGTTGAATTTTATGAGCAACCCTAGCTTGCAAGGCATTTGTGGATGGCTCAGGGAGCAAATATAGTTGGACAGTTGGCCATTGTGCATCATTATCTCCAACATCACCGATGACCAGCCAGGATTGCTGCTGGTACTGAAAGCGAGCCATATCTTCCCAGTCACGATTGATGGCCCCGGGCAGAGCAACGCTGTTCAGGAGCGTGCCCTTTTCTGAGAGCAGAAAAATTTCAGCATTTTGCCCACCATCATTATGCATCCACCACTGACCTGGAAAGTTATAGGATGCTGCCAGGCCACTAATTTCGGTTAAATTTTCTGCTTTGATAATGCCGACTTCCTGACTAAGCAAAGAGTGGCTGCAGGATGCAGTCATACTGGAGGCTAGCAGAAGAAAAATAAAGCGTAGTTGTGTGGTTTTCATAGTTCAGCATCAATGGTTCGTCAGATGAAACTAGTATAACTAACGTAGATGAGGGTTGGTTTGTTTTTGATTGCAGTAGATTAGGCAAAAAAAAATGGCCGCGAAAATCGCGACCATTTATGTATGGCTCCCCAGCACGGACTCGAACCGCGGACCTAGTGATTAACAGTCACCCGCTCTAACCAGCTGAGCTACTGGGGAATACTTAAAAAGCAGTCTTTACGAACTCTCTTCAAGGCGCGATATTGTCCCTATTTCAGACCATCCAGTCAAGCTCGGAGACTGTATTTGTTCGCCTAAAAGCAGTATTTTTAACAATCAGGGGCAATCCAGCCCAATTGTGCTGTCTGATTGCTGTACTTGACGAATTCTACCACTATTTGAAATCACCAGCGCACGAGCGGATTTTTTTTCTCTCAAGCTACAAATTGTTATTGTTGCGGCTGAACCAACAGCGCTGCCATCAGGGAAGAAATGAATATTTTGGCGGTGTAATGAGGATCTTGCAGTCAAATCATTCATAGCCATTGCAACCCTTAACAGATGTTCGGAGGTCTGGTATTTGCGGTCGTTATTTGCATCGATAAATAGTAACCAGCCATGCTCCCAAATTGGCTCTTCACTACATGACCTTGAAAGCTTGTCAGCAGGAGTCGATTCGACAGGACAAACTACGATTTGTTGACCCTGGTTAACCGCCATTGTGCGGGCAAACAATAAATCCATATGTAAGCGTGCACTATCACTGCGCAAGCGCTGATTATGGATGAAGCCGCCCAGAGCGGGCACAGCCAAACTCATACTGATTAACAAAATACTAATAGTAATCATGAGTTCAAGCAGGGTAAAACCAAATATTTCTTTTAGATTTGCTTTAGCTACCGACATAAGCAAAGCATGCCGGTCCTTGCTGAATTTCGAAAGAGGTCATTTAACTTATTTAGTTGTCAGCTATTTCGTCCACAGACTGTCAGTTAGCTGACTAATTTTGCTGTATTCAGTGTTCTGCTTGTTCAAGTTAACGCTTAGGTTTTATAGAACGGTTCTCAGAGCTGCGCCGATACGATCAATAGCGTCTTTGAGATTTTCCATACTGGTAGCATAGGAAATACGCAGAAAACCGGGCGCACCAAAAGCCGTTCCCGGAACCATTGCAACACCCGCATTTTCCAACATCCATTCTGCGAGTTCAATATCATCAGCTATAGTGGGGATCATATTGATCGCTTCAACAAATGAGGGCAGGGCATAGAATGCTCCATCCGCAGAATCACAACTGACACCAGGGAGTTTATTCAACGCCGGAACAATCCAGTCGTGACGCTCTTTGAAAGCTTCACGCATCATGGGGATGTAGTCTTGTGGGCCATTCAGTGCTGCCACTGCTGCCGCCTGAGAAATTGAACAGGGATTTGAAGTGCTCTGGCTTTGTATCTTGCGCATCTCTTTGATCAGATGCTCAGGTCCTGCTGCATAGCCAATACGCCAGCCAGTCATAGAATAAGCTTTTGAAACGCCGTTTAAAGTTATGACTTGATCAGCAAGATCAGGGCACACATTTAATAGTGTTAGAAAATTACGATTACCCCAGTAAATATGTTCATAGATATCATCAGTAACGACAGCAATACGAGGGTGTTGGCGAATCACTTCGCCTAATTCCTCTAACTCTTCTCGAGTATAGGCTTTGCCTGTTGGATTGCTGGGCGAGTTTATTATCACTAACCGGGTTCGGTCGCTAATGGCGCCCTCAAGCTGGCGCGCATTGATTTTAAAATTGTGTTCTCGCGATGTATTGATAATCACCGGAAAACCATCAGCTAATTTCACCATGTCCGGGTACGAGACCCAGTAAGGTGCAGGGATAATGACCTCATCACCGGTATTAATAATTGCCTGCATCAGGTTATACAGACATTGCTTTGCACCGCATGAAACAAGAATTTGATTGAGGCTGAATTCAAGCTTGTTTTCGCGTTTGAATTTATCTACGATCGCCTGGCGCAATTCGGTCGTGCCACCGACAGCAGTGTACTTGGTATCACCACGGGCAATAGCATCATACGCTGCCTGTTTAATGTGTTCGGGAGTATCAAAATCAGGCTCGCCTGTACCAAGAGAAATAATATCTTTTCCCTGAGCTTTTAATTCTCCGGCTTTTGCAGAAACCGCTAAAGTAGCTGAAGGCTTAACCTGAGAAACACGATGCGATGTTGTAATGCTCATAGTACTGATCTTTTTTAATGGATACTGCCAGATTTTCTCTGGTTGATTTATAGATAGATTAGGAGTTTGGCTGTAAAAGGACCTAAATTGCGAGATAAATCAGAATTAAGACTAATTTACTGGATTTTCAGACTAATAGCAGTGCCAGTTATCACAAAAAAACAGTAAATTGGACTAAATTTGGAATTTCCCCAGCCGCTCATGTTAAATCTATCTGACTCCCAATTAGCGTAGGATTTATAATATCAGGTTTAGCAACTTCTGGTAGTATCAGATGGTTAAAATCACTAATTTTCAAGAAAACAGATTTAGTCAATCAGGAGAACCCTTATGACCCAACCCTTGCATGTGGTTTGTCCGGTATGTAATACCATTAATCGGATCCCAGCGGATAAAATGACCTCGGATCCTGGTTGTGGGAAGTGCAGTAATTCCATTTTTCCAGGTCAGCCAGTGGAACTTAATGCAAGTAGTTTCAAACGACATATCAGTCGAAACGATATCCCTGTTGTGGTCGACTTTTGGGCGCCCTGGTGTGCTCCATGCAAAATGATGGCGCCCTGGTTTACTGAAGCAGCTGCCAGTTTAGAACCGCGAGTCCGTTTTGCCAAAGTAAATACCGAACAGGAACAGAAGCTTGGAGCTGAATTTGCTGTCCGGAGTATACCTACACTAATGTTATTTCGTAATGGCAAGGAAATTTCCCGTAAGGCGGGTGCTATGCAAGCGGCTCAGATTGTCAACTGGATTCAGGGAGAGCTTTAATTCCAATGTCGGTAATGAAGCACCCATTTGAGTTGGTTTCAGACTATCAGCCTGCAGGCGACCAGCCAGAAGCGATCAAAGCGCTTACGGCGGGTTTGAATGCAAATGTTAAGCACCAGACACTGCTGGGGGTAACAGGCTCAGGTAAAACCTACACCATTGCCAATGTTATTGAGCAGGTGCAACGGCCAACACTGGTGATGGCGCCAAATAAAACCCTGGCTGCTCAACTGTATGGCGAGTTCAAGAGCTTTTTCCCCAAAAATGCTGTCGAGTACTTTGTTTCTTACTACGATTACTATCAGCCTGAGGCTTATGTTCCATCGAGTGATACTTATATCGAAAAAGATGCGTCCATCAATGAGCATATTGAGCAGATGCGTTTATCGGCAACACGCTCACTTTTGGAGCGTCGAGATGTCATCATTGTAGCGACAGTTTCAGCGATTTATGGCCTTGGTGATCCCACCCAATATATGAGTATGGTACTGCCACTGAAATGTGGAGAAAAGCTGGAACAGCGGCAAGCTTTACGACGACTCGCTGAGATGCAATATGCACGTAATGATTTTGAATTGAGGCGCGGAACTTATCGGGTTCGTGGTGATGTATTCGATATTTTTCCCGGTGATGAAGAAACCCGTGCGATACGGGTCGAATTATTCGATGATCTTATCGAAAATATTTCAGTTTTCGATCCATTGACTGGAGAAGTTGTTGAACGTATCGATGCCATTACAATTTATCCAAAATCTCATTATGTGACCCCGCGTCAAGTTGTGCTTGATGCGACTAAAACGGTAGCTGAAGAACTTGAAGTTCGTCTGCAGCAACTCAGAGAGCTTAACAAGTTGGTTGAACTCCAAAGGCTGGAGCAACGCACTCGTTATGATCTGGAAATGATGATGGAGCTGGGCTATTGCAATGGGATTGAAAACTACTCGCGGCATTTAACTGGCAGGGCGCCAGGAGAAGCACCCCCCACTTTATACGATTATCTTGGTGATGATGCCTTGTTGGTTATAGATGAAAGCCATGTTGCAGTCCCACAGATTAGTGGTATGTATAAAGGCGACCGTTCGCGCAAGGAAAATCTGGTGATGTATGGCTTTCGCCTTCCGTCAGCATTAGATAACAGGCCCTTGATGTTTACAGAGTGGGTCGACAGAGCACCACAGGCTATCTATGTTTCAGCGACTCCAAGGCCATACGAACTTGAGCTTTCAGCCGGGCATATAGTGGAGCAGGTGGTACGCCCAACTGGCTTGATTGACCCGGAAATTGAAATTCGGCCAATCGGCACCCAGGTCGATGATTTGCTCTCTGAAATTAATCTACGCGCGGGTGACGGCGAACGCATTCTGGTAACCACTTTAACCAAGCGTATGGCTGAGGATTTAACCGAGTACTTGAGTGAGCATGGTGTCAGGGTTCGCTACCTGCATTCTGATATTGATACTGTAGAACGGGTTGAGATTATTCGTGATTTACGCCGTGGTGAGTTTGATGTCCTGATTGGCATTAATCTGTTACGTGAAGGACTGGATATGCCTGAAGTGTCATTGGTGGCAATCCTGGATGCTGATAAAGAGGGCTTTCTGCGATCTGAGTCTGCTTTGATTCAGACCATTGGTCGTGTAGCACGTAACATTAAGGGGAAGGCGATTCTCTATGCCGATAAAATCACCGGCTCTATGCAACGCGCAATTGCTGAAACTGACAGGCGCAGAAGTAAGCAGATTGAGCACAATCTGGAGCATGGAATTACACCACTTTCGATAATCAAGAATGTTGACGATATTATGGAAAGTGCACATGCTGAGGATGACTGGAAGCGTGAACAGAGAGCGGTTGCAGAGTCGCAGATTGATTATGATATTAGTAAACCAAAAGGACTGGCCAAAGCAGTCGCTGAGCTGGAAGAGAAAATGTATCAGCATGCAGAAAATTTAGAGTTTGAAGAAGCGGCTAATATTCGCGACCAGATTCATAATTTAAAAAATGTAGGCTTTGGGATTAAAGACTAGAACACCGCAGCTGGAGGCTATAAATCAATATCCAGCCATACCAGACGATGGTCAGAAGTATCAATCCAGTCGCTGCCAACCGAATCTGCAACTGGCCAGAAAACACCACAATCTTGTACCTTTATCTGGGCTGAGGGAAAAACATAATCAAGCCGTAGGTTGCCTAAATATTTAGGGTTGAATTTCCCAGTGTCTGTTGCTGGATTACCAGTATGTGACAGGTTTTTTCCTGCCTCATTCTGACTATCGATTACCGCACCGTCACTTGTGGGTGCACAACAATTATTAATAGTTTTATGCTGAATTAATTGATTAATAGCCTGTTTTGTACTATCTCCATCAAGCGGATCAGCGTTCATGTCGCCGGCGATGATAAACAAACTGTTAGTAGCTAGACCGCCTTTGTTTCCCTGATCATCCACTATCCAGCCTGATTTCTCTGGGTCGATATAATCAGCAAATAATCTGATCTCGTCATGATTGCGTCTCCCATTGCGATCTTCCGGACCATCAAATACGGGCGGCGTAGGGTGCATTACCAAAAAGTGAAGCGTCTGCTCTGCAATTTTAATAGGGATATCCCAGTGGGACTTTGAAGATAAACGCAGCGCTTGCCAGGTTGATTCTGAATACCAGGGCTTTCCGGTATCTGGATCTACCGACCGCAAAGCACCGGGCATACTGGCCCAACGTAATTTCTGAAAACTGCGGATTTGGTCTTTGTCGATTGGATAGCGTGAGAGCACCAGCATTCCATACTGACCGGGGTAGCGTCCGAATCCCCAGGCATCGGCTGGATCATTTTTCTTGTCGTTATTATCCAGATCCAGGCCGCTGTCTACACCGGTATTGACAGCTCCGGAATAACTGTATGGATAGGTGATTGGTTTTTGCTTCGATTGACTAATCGCAAGATAATTATTTTGCAATAATTCCGCCTGTGCAATTTCGGCATTGAAGTCGAATTCATTCAGCAAAATAATATCTGGGCGAACTTTCTGAATTATCGCCGCAACTTTTAGCAGGCGCGGGTCATCTTGTAAGCTTAGTTTTTCATCCAGCTCACCGGCTTTGGAAAGACCACTGGCGATATTGAAAGTGGCAACTCTAATTTGTTGCTTTTCGCTACTCATTCCGCTTAGTGGTGTGACTGCAGTCGACACGGTAATGCTAAAAACAAGTATCCTGTATAAAATATTTTTCTTCATGTAACAATCATACATAAAGTACGCTGCAAATAGTCATCAGAACTGGAAATGATCATGAGTTGGATAAATGAAATTAAACCTGAAGATGCTGAGGGTAAGCTCAATAATATTTACAAGCAGGTCGCCTCTGCAGATGGTCAAATAGATAATGTGTTATCGGTACATAGTCTACGTCCCCATACACTGCAGGGGCATATGGCAATCTATAAAGCGAGTCTGCATCACAATGGAAATAACTTGCCGGTCTGGCTTTTAGAATGTATCGGGGTGTATGTTTCCCGGCTCAATAGGTGTGATTATTGTGATCATCACCACACAACTGGGCTGAACAGATTAGTAGCTGATCAGCAGCGCTTTATGGAACTCGATCAGGCCTTGAACCTACGGCACCCTGAGTCTCCATTTACTAAGGCAGAGCAAAGCATATTTCCTTACGTGCGAAAACTCACTACCAAGCCTGGTCGGCTTAAGAAAAAATGGCTGATTAAAATGCGGGAAGCTGGCTATAGCGATGGCGAGATTCTGGAAATTAATCAGGCCGCTGCATATTTTGCCTATGCAAATCGTACCGTACTAGGACTTGGTGTAACTATTGCAGATGAAAAGATGGGTCTTTCACCTGCACAAGGTGATGATCTCAATAATTGGTCGCACGCTTAGTTTATTTAGCGATTTGACACTCGGGCAGGGTGGTAGCTTGAGGCAACTTAAAATTTTCATCACCAAATACTGCTTGTAAGGTGTGTAAAGCACCACGCACTTTTTGCCA
>CAXMRK010000279.1:0-3356 GCA_964195815.1 uncultured Acidimicrobiia bacterium
ATATTCATCTATATGACGGTGACCCCAGTTATGATTTTGTGAACCTACCCAGTTATCCACCGCAAACGTTTCACCATTAACTTTAATTTCACCGTTAAATATTGCCATCGGGTTGCTGACTATTGTTTTTGCTGCTGGAAATTTACCTTTATACAGGCGAATGGGTAGTAGCTTAAGTGGTGATTGTCTGCCGGAATAAGTGAGATCCCAGGAGATAGCATTGCTGCTGTTATTCAGTCTTCCGGTGGCAAAGCCGGGTTGTAAATGGCCGCGGTCTGAAATACTGACATCCAAGCCACTAGCAGAAAAATTGCACAGCTCAATAGGAAATTCTTCCTTCACTGCGGTCATATGGTTATTTTCACGATTAAAAACCACGCCCCATAATTCGCCAATAACTGTTTTATTTTTGTTTTGTGCGATGCTGGTTTTTGGTGAAAATATGGAATAGCGAAACCAGAAAGCAAGCGGTTTAGTTGGATGATTAGCACGTAGAAAATAACTTTCGTAGTGGCCTCTGTTAGCGCCACTATCAAAACGAGTGGCATTAGATTCCTGACGTACTGGATAATAGTGATCTAGTTGTTTGTTTGATTTTTTCTTAGGCATACCGTTCTACATCAGGGCTTTATTAATCCTAACAGTATAGGGAATAAAATACTTTAAATATCTGGACAAAAGAAGGGCATAGCAATGATCCAGTAAAGGGGTTCTATGTATACCTTTATGCAAGAATGGAGGAGGGTTATCAATAGAGGTGTTAGTGAGGCTCAATGGTTTCTCGCTACGCATGCTTAAAGTCAATGCATATCAGTATTGCCCTCCTATAAAGAGGCTGTTAATGTTAATAGGGGTGCCCAACAGTATTAATAGGGAGTGTCCAACATGAAACGATCTATTTTAATCTCCGTATTTTTCTTATTTGCTAGTATTTTTCTGTGCACTGATGCATTAGCTGATCCCAAAACACAGACCCTTTATCAGCGCCTCCAGCCCAGATCGGGAACAGTAGATCTATTGAATGATGATGGCCGTTATGAAACTTCTCCCAGTGCCGCAGAGGTTAAAAGAGACCGCAGAGCCGCTGAACGAGGTGATGCATCTGCCCAGTTTAAAATGGGCCTGCGTTACGATCTTGGTATAGGTGTTCCACAAAATTACGCCAAATCTGTTAAATGGATTCGTAAAGCAGCTGAGCAGGACTATGCAAGTGCCCAGTACAACTTGGGGAGTATGTATTTCAGTGGTCTGGGAGTGTCACAAGACTTTGTTGAAGCCTTTCAGTGGTTCTACAAAGCAGCTGAGCAGGGTAATGCCAGTGCCCTGAACAATCTGGGAGCGATGTATGGCAAAGGTCAGGGCGTCCCGCAGAATCATTCAGAGGCTTATATCTGGTTGAGCATTGCAACAATGTCCGGTAATAAGGAGGCAATTCGCAACCGTGATTTTGCTGCCAGCAATCTCTCCCCTGAAGAATTGGGCCTGGCACAGAACCGTGCAAAAAAGTTGTATCAGGAAATCCAGCAATGAGTGGGGATAGCTGAGTAAGGGGTGTTTAATTGAGTACCGCTGAGTCAGATCGCGAAAAACCAATAGCAGATCAGAGGATATCAAAAATGAAACTTAAATTCCTAATTCTATCGCTAGGCTTAATTTTTTTACTCGGTTGGTCTACAGGATTGATTGCTGATGATTTTGCAAAAAATCTATTGGGGCCAGGATTTACTTACAGCGCAAAACATTCAGAACAAAGTGTTGGTTCGCCCAATGTTGGTCAGAGTTTAGTATTTATGGCAGTTCCCGGGGCGAAAACCCAAGTGGGTGTATACCAATATAAAGGCAGCATTGACCAAGCGATCGCTTCAATTCCGATTCCGGCAGATGCAGATGTGACAGACAAATCGCAGCAATATGCTGCTGCCAGTCTAGGAATGTACCTTCAGCTCTCCAAAGGTATTAAAGACCTTAATCTGAGCAATTCCTGGAGAAACAAAGCCGAATCGAAGCTACAGGAATGGGACAGTCTGCAATACTCTTCTTATCGCATTGTAAGGGGTGCTGATATGGATGAGGAAGCTGCCAAGGCTGGTGATAAAGTTGAAATGCTTTCCATCGAATGCCAAAGCCCTTTTGTAGACTATAGTAACCTCACAATTGTGCCAGGCACATGGGTGGTTGTTTCCAAGACCTCGTTTGTCATCAGTGCTGAATTGCTCGCAAGTGATGAAGAAGATGATTATGGCTGGGGCGATGAAGATGAGGGTGAGGTGAGTATGGATCCCGGCATCCAGGTTATTCCTGGTTCAAGAGAAGTTGATGTTGAAGGGACCATTCCATACGACTTTGGCGATATAAATTATCTTGTTGAAAAGCCATTGGTAGATGTTAAGAAATTCTATTTGAACATCAGCGGTAAACATTGCTATGTTGATGACGAATATGAAATGCTATCAGAGGAGAAGTTTTATCCAGCAGTAACCATTTATTGCCGTGATAGTCCTGGAGAAATTGAGCCTGGCGATAACGTTCTAGCTATAACAATCAGTGTCGCTCCCAAAGAAATACTTTCAGATCTGCTTGGCAGGAACCAGGGCACCTGGACTCTGGTTAGTATTAACAGTTGGCTTGAGGAAGATTATTAGAGTCATTTGCTTGATTTCAAATATGCAAAGGTTCAGTAAATTCTGAGGAACGATCATGAACACTAAGAATTCTGCCTTTTATAAAACACTTCAGGTTTGCACAATTTTCATTAGTTTGTTTCTTGTTGTCGCAGTGGCCTGGGCCAGTTCAGTTACTCAGCAGGATGGCATCAGGCGTTTTAAAAACATTAAGGAATGGCAGGCGAAGTTTCATTATGAGTTAGATTATGAAGACAGTTATCAGGACGGGAGCACAGAGTTCCTGGGATTTAGAGGTCTCGGGGGTGAAGATATCGAGAAAGTTATTATCAGCGGTACTGCTACCTATACTTACGCAGGAAGGGGAGTGTTTGTAGGAACAGGGTCGGTGGATTACGAGGTTTCGATTTTGTCGATGGCTTCAATGGGTAATGCGTGGGTAGCTTATCTGACCGATGGTAAAGGAAAAGATAATCTTGAGCCGATAAAGGAAATAAATTATCTAAAGATCGATTTATCTGAAGGCACCTACGATTTTTGGGTAACTCCTGGTCATGATGATGAAGAGATGGCTATGTCCGGTGTTGATGTTGTATCTCGCGATTATCTTAATATCACTGATCCAATGATTAAAAAAATGGCAGAAAACAGTACGCCTGTGATGTTCCCTGAGCTTCTGAAAACAATGTTTCCTAATCAAAGGAGTCGGGCTGATCTTCATCAGCTTAATGCCTA
>CAXMRK010000280.1:0-2516 GCA_964195815.1 uncultured Acidimicrobiia bacterium
CAGATGGTCCACAAGGTCCACAGGGTAAAATCGGCCCAGCTGGCGCTGACGGTACCAGTATTGTTGATGGCACTGCTTCTGGACAAGTACTCACCTGGAATGGCGCCAGTTGGATAGCGCAACAACCCGCCGGAGGTGGAACTTCTTCAGCGAGCAGCATGCAACCATTTACAGGGATTTACCATGTTATTGCGTTAACAGGCGTATTCCCTTCACGCGCTGGTATTGATCCATATATAGCTGAAATAATGATGTTTGGCGGTAATTTTGCCCCACGTGGTTGGGCACTCTGTGATGGGGCACTACTCTCAATTAATACAAACACAGCATTATTCGCCGTGATTGGAACAACTTTTGGTGGTGACGGCAACTCAACATTTGGTTTGCCCGATCTGCGCGGCAGAACAGCTGTTCATGTAGGTAATGGACCCGGCATATCAACGACAAGCTGGGGCCAAAGAGGCGGTGCGAATACTCATACCCACCCGTGATTGAATATTGAAGCTCAAAAGCCAGCATCTCTTGGTGTTGGCTTTTTTTATGGAAAAACAAGTTTGTCAGTAAATAAAGTAAACTTAAATTTTAAATGAATCTTAGAATATGTCTAATCTGAAAAATCAAAGCGGGTTTACACTTGCGTTTGTCTGTGTATATACAGTATTGAATTTACTCTCGGCTGATGTAGTTGCAAGCCAGGAGCTTAGGCAAATCAGTGCTCCCAAAATACTGCATGCCAGTAACAGCAGGAAACCTGTAGTCATAGCCATTGTCGATGATGGCGTGAACAGCAGCCATCAGGATATCAAAGATTTTATCTGGAATAACCCTCTGGAGACTGGAATCAATAATATTGATGATGACGGTAACGGCCATGTTGATGACCTGCACGGCTGGGATGTCAGTGATGATAATAACAACACCGAACCTCCAGCAAACAGGCTTGCTGATTATTATCATGGAACCCGCCTAGCCGGCATTATTACTCGGGTAGCGCGCCTGGCCTATGCCGAAAACGCGCCTGATTTTATTCGGATAATGCCGGTTAAGGCGATTTCGGATACTGCCGATAAAGTGGTAGTAATGGAAGGCTTTATCGGCATTCAATATGCAATTGATATGGGCGCGGATATTATTCTCTGTTCCTGGACTATCAGTCAAATGACCCCTTCTCAGGAAAGGATACTCAATTCAGCTACAGAAAAAGGTATTTTAGTGGTCGCCTCAGCAGGTAATTTTCCACAGGAAATGGATCAATTTCCCGCAGCGTATAAGCCCGTATTAGCTGTCGCAGCTATCGATGCATCCGGATATAAAGCTGCCGAGGCAACCTATGGCCAGTATGTCGATATTGGCGCACCTGGTATTGATATCTACAGTGCCGATCTGGCTTCTGATACGGCGTATACGGTATCTACAGGTTCTTCATATTCTGCGGCACTAACAGCCGCCGCTGCTGGGATTATTAAGTCTGTTCATCACGACTATTCAGCCACAGAAATCAGCGCCTGTCTGGTCAATGCAGCGACTGATGCACCTAATACAGAGTCTGAATTAATAGGCAAAGTAGGTGGCGGGAATCTGAATATAGCTTCTGCTCTAAAATGTGATCTACTCACGGGAAAAGGACAGCCGCATTCTAATCTTTTCAAGAGTAAAGACTTCCTCAACTTAAGCAACCCTAAGCGCAAGCGTAGTAGCTGGCTAATCAAGCCAAAAGGCGAATTTAAAGGCTTCCGCTTTACAGCTCATCAACTGAACAAAACTAAAGGCAAAGGTGTACTAAAATTCTACGCTGGTGATTCAGAGCAGGCAAAATTGCTTGCAGAGTATGCTCTGGGTCATCTCCCGGAAAAGTTTTATTTACCCCATACTGAAGTTTTTATAGTTTTGGAGAGCAAGCGTAAGAATCTTGATTTTGGTAGCTTGCTTGAATATGAAATTGAGACGATTGATTTCAGAACGCTTTATTGTAAAGGGCAAAAAAATATAGATCAGCCGGGCATCCTGATTGATGGCAGTGGCGATCAGGACTATTCAGCAGCCAGCAATTGTAAGTGGTTAATTACAGCACCGGAAGGCAAACTTGTGCATTTCGAATTCACTGAATTCGATACCGAGCCAGGAACAGACTTCATTTATTTTTTTAATGGAGCCGGAACCCATGAAGATGCAATGGCAGGCTTCAGCGGACCAGATATTCCACCACTGTTTACCAGTTGGCACAATCAAGTTCTGGTTTGGTTTGTTACTAACCGCCAGCTACAGGGTAAAGGTTGGAAGGCAAATATAAGCTTCGTTGATCCAGAATAATGCTGGTTCCACTAGCGCAGGATGATCGGCTTTTAGTTCTCAGCCTGTTATGCTTCAACCATTCGCTGAGAGCCAATCAACATGCCAGAATTTCATTTAAAAGCACTGCAGGATGCATTTCCCCCAAAACGGCTATCTTTACTATTAGCTGTGGTCGTTGCCTTGACCCCATTCGCAATTGATATGTATCTACCAGCAATGCCGGC
>CAXMRK010000281.1:0-15406 GCA_964195815.1 uncultured Acidimicrobiia bacterium
GTCCAAATCACGGGTTGTCCCCATAATCCGCCGGGATGTGCCATAAGGTAGAAGCACATAATCATCCTGCGAAAAGCCCAGTAATTCGCCGCGCTTTTCGATCACGCCAACAATTTTGCACCACTCATCACCGAGTAGAAAAAACTTGCCAATTACGGGTTTTGGCATCTCGAGGTTATCGATCACATCCACACCTACAGCACAAACCAGCCGCCGTCGGCTATCGTCGTCACGGGTAAAGAAACGCCCTTCCTGTGGATAAACCCCATTAACATCAAGATAACTGGGGCCAATACCAATGACTCTGGAGAAAGCTGTTTTTGAACGATAGCTGATGGCACCCTGTCTGCCGGTCTGGGTAAACAGGATGGGTGTAATATGGGAAATACCATCGATCTGGCGGGAAATTGCCTGCATATCACTATCATTAAGCTTAGCCAGCTTGCCGCGTAATTGTTGCTTAAAGGGTGTGTGTGAACGAATGGTTAATGAATTACCACCCAGACCAGCGAATTGTGCATTGATGGTGTAGGACAACCCCTGCACTATCGATACCACCGCGATGACTGAAGTAACCCCGATAATAATACCCAAAGAAGTTAGTAAAGAGCGGAACCCATGCGCGCGTATCGATTCAAGCGCGGAACGCAGGCTTTCAAACAGCGTGTTCATCAGCGTTTAGCCTTTGCTTGTGGTGTATCGGAGGCTACTTTACCGTCTTCCAGGCGAATGATCCGGTCACAATGTTTGGCGATATCGGGTTCGTGGGTCACCATAATGATGGTTTGGCCCTCGTTATGTAATTCATCAATCAGCGTCATTATCTCCTGACTGGTCTTGCTGTCCAGGTTGCCGGTGGGTTCATCCGCCAGCAGAATAGCTGGGTGGCCAACCAACGCGCGCGAAATCGCGACCCGTTGACGTTGCCCGCCCGATAACTGATTGGGTAAATGATCCATTCGATCGCCCAGACCTACGTGCTCAAGAGCTTCACTGGCAATTCGTTTGCGCTCACTCAGCGGAATGCCACGATATACCAGTGGCTGCATAACATTCTTTAATGCCGTGGCCCGACCCAGCAAGTTAAAGCTCTGAAAAACAAAACCAATCTGCCGATTGCGGGCTTTTGCCAACTCGCCTTCGTTCATATCACCTACATCGGTGCCATTGAGTAAAAAACGGCCTTTTGTTGCACGATCAAGGCAGCCCAGTATGTTCATCAGAGTAGACTTGCCTGAACCGGAAGAGCCAATAATTGCGACATATTCATTGCGTTTGATCGTCAGGCTGACGCCATCCAGGGCGTTAAGCACCTGGTCGCCCATTTCGTAGGTTCTGTAAACATCCTCTAACTGGATGACAACCTGTTGTGTCGCAGGCCCGGTTTTAGTCATCGGTGCCGATCGACAATGTAACTTCGCCAGATTCATCTTTTGTCGCATTGGCGTTAGTGGGTTTCTTTTTATCGCTTACTGTAACTTCATCGCCAGCAAGCATATTCAACAAAGTCCGGTAGGGTCCGGTAATAACCCGTTGGCCCTGGTTTAGACCGCTGATGATTTCCTGATCACTATCGCTGGAGAGGCCGATCTCGACATCCTTGCGCACAGCTTTGTTATTTTCCACCACATAGACATAAGTTTGCTCGTCAACGGCCTTGTCGCCCTTGTTCTCTGCGTCCAGGTCTTCGTCATAGAGCACGGCCTGAACAGGCACTGATAATGCTTCTTCAGCCGATTCGGTGTAAATATCGGCGCGTACGCTCATGCCGGGTCGTATGCGTAGTTCGCTCTGCTCATGCAGAAGAATTTTAACCAGGAAAGACAGGCTTTGTTGCCCTTGTGCCCGTCTGGCTACGGTAGCAATTGATTCAATAACTCCGGCAAGCGGTTTGTCGGGGTAGGCGGCAGTATAGATATCAGCTTTCAAGCCCTCACGAACCTGGGCGATATCTGCCTCATCAACCTGCACTTCGGTTAAGGTTGCAGACGGGTCAGCAATAACCATCAGGGTTGAGCCGGGAATATTGGTGGTTCCGGCAATGACGGTTTCGCCTACCTTAATATCGCTTTGTATAACAATGCCGTCGATCGGTGACCTGATCCGGGTTTTACTCAGCAGATCCGCGGATTGATCCAGAACGGCACGTGACTGCAGAAGAGACTCCTGCAATGAGCGCAGATCAACCCGCGACAATGCGAGCTCGCTTTCCAGCGCCTCGTAGCTATCCTGATCAACCAGCTTGCTCTCGAACAGTGATTTACGTCGTGCAAAACGATCCTTCAGGTTTTCAATCAGTAGCCGTTGGCGCTCAATGGCAATTTGCTGGATGCGCACCCTGGCTTCTGCCTGTTCAACTTGAGCCTGGAAGTTCTTCGGATCCAGAGTAATCACCAGGTCACCTTGGGCAACCGTATCAGCTTCTTCCACATGCAGCGCAATTACCTGCCCGATAACCTCGGAGCGAAGTTGTACCTGTTCGCGGTATGTCAACGTGCCGGAAGCCAGAATTGAGCTTCGGATCAGTTGATATTCAACCTGTTGAACATCGACTGTCTTGGCTTCTTTGCCGCCAGTGAGCTTCGAAATTAAAGGTAGACCTATCAACAAAACTGCCAGGCCGGTAAAGATGAGAATTTTTTTCATGCAGGCTTCCGTCAGAGGCTAATTAGGAACTAAATAAGAGCAGCCCAGATGCCAAATATGGCAAGCCATGGCAGTAGCACAACAATGCTGGATTTCAGCATGGTAGAGCCTGTCCAACTGCTATAGCCAATAATCATCAAGAACCAGATCCAGAAATTCAGCAGCGTTAGCGTACTGGCCCAGCGGAACCAGGGCTCACCCGGGTTGGCATGTATAAGGAGGGCATTTAACGAAGTCGCCTGAAGGTTTTCAGCCAGCATTTGATTTGAATCAGACATCAGGATAACAACCAGTGATATCAGGCTTGCAAAAATTGCTACAAAATTGGTCCATACTGAAAAAGAAAACCACTGGCCAAAACCAATATCTGCGGCACTGGTCACTTTGTTGGCAAGGTGAAGATACACCGCGGTGATTAGATAGATAACCAGGGTGGCTATCGGGATGGCTATTATGGTCATCCACATGGTTCGTCCAGGTTGCATAAAGCTACGGATGTTTTCAGCGGCTTCAGCCCGAATTTCGGCAGGTTGCTGGCGAATCGTTTCTTCCACCAGCCAGGGAAAATCGACCCAGCCATAATAATAATAGAACACACCAACTGCCAATAAGGTGCTGATCAGGAATGGCCAGATCCACCAGGAGCTGTGTGTTTTTATCGCATCGAGTGCTTTGCCGGGGGATGCAATGATATCTACCAATGCATTAGCTACGGTATAGGAATTTTCTGACATTTTACTACCCTCTAATATATCAATATCAGCGTTTAGGATACTCCTTTTTTGTGAAAATGCATGCTCCATTGGTGATCTTTTTATTCTATCGGTTATGATGAGTTTAATTGTTCTTATGCTTGCAAATTATCAAAGGTAAAATACCGTGCGGAAATTCATTCTCATCAGCCTGGTTCTGTTTGCCAGCTCAGTTTCAGCCATAGAATTAATGCCAGTTACGCTCAAGGCGCAGGTTGCCGGGTATAAGGTGGCCTTTACCTGTAGCGCTACATTTAATGGTAATAAATCGCCTGAATTGATCAGTAGCGATGAGCTTTCAGGTATCCGGGTAGACTACCGTGAGTATTTTGATAAATTACCAGCAGCGGAAATTCATCCACAGGAAAAATATGTTTCAGTCCGGTATAGCCAGGACATGCCGCCACGCTATGCGCTCTGGCGACCGGGGCTGGGTTGTGTGCAATTGCCAACGGGTGCCACGCTTGATAGCCGTGAGTTCGTTGCCACAACAGACCTAAGTCAGCCGCCAATCACGGCAGCTAGGCCCTGGCCATTTGGTGACGAGTTACCTTCTGAGCAAGCGGCATCCGCTGAACTCCAGGCGTTAGTCGATGATGTATTTACTAGCGATAAATATGGTGATCCACAACGAACTAGCGCGGTTTTAATTAGCTCAGCTGATGAATTGCTGATAGAGAAATATAAGCCGGGCTACACGCCTTTTACGTCACAACGCACCTGGTCAACGGCTAAAAGTATTGCAGCAACCATTATCGGGGTGGCTGTCAAAAATAAACTAATCGATGTGAAAGCTCCGGCAAATATTCCTGAGTGGTCGACAGCAGGCGATCCGCGCCAGACGATCACTTTGGAAAACTTGTTGCATATGGCAAGTGGACTAGATAGCACTAAGGCCGGAAACCGTACTAGTAATGTCTATTATGGCGGCGGTCTGGTTACCGATAATGCCACCGAAAAAATGCTTGAGGCACCACCTGGTAAGCGCTGGAAATATGCAAATAATGACACCATGCTCGCCATTCGTAGCTTGAAGGCAAGCATTGGTGATACTAATGAAATGTTGCGTTTTCCTTATGCGGAATTGTTTTGGAAAATCGGCATGCTCAATACCGTTGCTGAAACAGACTGGCAGGGTAATTTTATTCTTTCCTCGCAGGTATGGACTACAGCACGGGATCTTGGTCGCCTGGGTATATTTTATTTAAATAACGGTCTTTGGAATGGTGAACAAATAGTGCCGGAAAATTGGCGTGAGTATGTGAGTCGTCCAGCGCCTGTACAACCGCCGCATTATTCAGATTCTGGCACCCCGCGTGCAGGTTATGGCGCCCAGTTTTGGCTTTATCCCAGCCGTTTCCCCGGGATGCCTGACGACGCTTTTTCCTCTGCTGGAAACCGCGGCCAATACATGATGGTCATTCCATCAAAGAATCTGGTTATTGTGCGTCGTGGTTATGATGCGGCAGACGGCAGGCGTTTTGACATCGCTAAATTTTCTGCTGATGTGATCCGTGCCCTTGACTAAATATCTGTACTCTAGGCGTTAGATAAAACATATCAAGGCAATTTAATCAGCATAGTCTCAAGCGGCCTTTGCTCTAAAAGCTGACGTATATTAATGTGTTAATAGAAAAAGTCTGCTATTCTTTTGCTACAAATCTACTATAGTTTAAGTACGCATATGCATCAGGGAAGATGATTTTGCTTGCTCAAACTAATAATATTGGCTGGTCATTAGGTTTGTAATATATAAATAAAAATAATAAAACCAGCTGGTCGTTTACTGCGGGGGGTCGCAACGACATGTCCTTTAATGAAGAGTCAAACTGTCAATGTTTTATTAGTATTGGCGGAGCAGGTCATACAGGCAATTGGTTTTCGAGCCAGACGGCCAATTTATACTCGTCCAAAATAAAGTCCTTTCGGTTATGAGTTTTTTAAACGAACTCAAGCGACGTAATGTATTTCGGGTAGGCATCGCTTATCTGGTCGGTACCTGGTTGCTGATACAGGTAGCTGATATCATTTTAGAAACTATCGGTGCTCCAGCCTGGGTGATGCAGGCATTGTTTGTATTGCTGGCAGTTGGTTTTTGTATCTCTTTATTTTTTGCCTGGGCATTCGAACTCACTCCAGAAGGCGTAAAACGTGAATCAGAGGTTGATCGCTCTGAGTCGATCACCAATAAAACGGCTCACAAGCTGAATCGGGCAATTATATTTATTCTGGCTATTGCTGTTGCCTTTTTGCTTTACGACAAACTTTCAGCACCAAAAGTGGGTCAACACAGCTCTACCGCAGCTGCAACTGAAATTGGTAAATCCATCGCTGTATTGCCCTTCGTCAATATGAGCGCCGATCCAGATAATGAATACTTTTCTGATGGGCTTTCAGAAGAGCTGTTAAATTTGCTCGCCAAAGTTGATGGCTTGAAGGTTGCAGCAAGAACCTCTTCATTTAAGTTCAAAGGCAGTGAAGCGGATATCGCCGAAATTGGCAAGGCCTTAGGTGTGGCCACAGTACTGGAAGGTAGTGTGCGCAAATCCGGAAATACTGCGCGTATTACTGCACAGTTAATTAAGGTTGATGATGGTTTCCATCTTTGGTCAGAAACCTATGACCGTACACTAGACAATATTTTTGTGGTTCAGGATGAAATTGCTCAGGCAATTGTAAATGAGCTGAAACTTCCTTTATTGGGGGCTGATGCCAGTCCTGTTGAAACTGCCAAAACCCAAAATTTTGCCGCCTATGACTTCTATTTGCTCGGTCGCAACAAGGCCAGAGAGACAACCTCGATGGCTTTTCAGCAAGCTATTGGATATTTCAAGCAATCCATCACTGCTGACCCAAATTATGCTCCTGCCCATAGCGGACTCGCTGATGCTTACATCTATTTAGCCAACTACGGTGGTCTGTCGTTAGCACAAGCATTAGCAAACGCCAATGTGGCGGTTAAGCGTGCCCTGGAGCTGAATCCTGAGTTGGTTGATGCAAATGCATCAAAAGGATTGTTGTTGCGCGCGGAAGATAATCCCGCTGAAGCTGAGCAATATTTCAAGAAGGCGTTAACAATCAATCCCAATCATGTTTTGGCTTTGGAATATTATTCAGACCTAGTGTCTGGTGCACAAAGAACAGAAGAGGCTTTGGCCCTGGCCCGTAAAGCTTTAGCACTTGATCCGCTTTCTGATATAAGCCGTTTTAGTTTCATTGGCATCTTAATGCAAGCACAACAATATTCTCAGGCTGAAGAGATCATTCAGGCGATGATCGCCGAGAATCCGGAAAACCCATTCCCGTATGAGTCCTGGGGCAATCTTTTAATGGCTCAGGGAGCGCTTGCAAAATCAATCCCAATGTACCGAACAGCTCACCGCCTGCGTCCTGGCGATACCTATATGGCATGGCAAAATGTTGTAGCATTTTTGTTGATGGATGATCTGGTTGCCGCACTGGAATGGATGCAAAAAGGTCTGGATCGTGGTGCGGATAGTCAGTGGATGGAACTGGCACGGCTCAATCTCTTAACTTACCAGGGAGATTGGCAGGCTTTGCTGAGTTTTATCGATGAAATTTTGATGCAGAGGGAATATCAAGCCGACTGGCGATTTGAGCGTGGCAAGGCGCTGGCACACCTGGGTAGACTGGATGAGGCGCGAGCAGAATATAAAAAAGTGCTAACAGATACCGGCTATCAGGCAGACCAGCCACTACGCTGGGAACATGCAGTTTCGGCCCTCTATCTTGCCCAGTTATTGGATCAAGACAATGAGCAGAAAGAGTTCTCCAGACTATTGGCACAACTGGATCAGTTGGCCACCGAAACCGGTCGTCAGAACCAGGGCTTTTCTTTGTATTTATTGAATGCCCAAATCAGCAGCCTGCAGGGCAATCGTGAAAACACCATATCATGGTTGAAAAAATCAATCGCTGCCGGCTTCCGCAATAATAGTCTGTTAAAACAGGACAGCATATTAACTCGCTGGGCAGAAGAGCCTGAATACATCGTCCTGACCGAGCAACTTACAGCGCTTGCTGCACAGCAACGAAAACTGTTGAAGCAAACAAGTTCCGATAATTACAGCAGAAGTGGGTTTTAATGGCTTTTTTTGCGGAACTTAAGCGACGCAATGTGATTCGTGTGGGTATTGCCTATATTGTGGTTGCCTGGCTGGTATTGCAGTTTTCAGATGTAGTATTGAATAACGTCGAAGCGCCAGACTGGGTGTTTCAGGTCATTATGCTGTTATTGGCTATTGGCTTTCCGTTGGTACTGCTATTTGCCTGGGCCTTTGAATTGACCCCGGAGGGAATAAAAAAAGAAAAGGATATAGACCGTAGTCAGTCCATAACAACACAAACCGGTAAAAAATTGAGCAGCACAATTTTCGTCCTCATGGCGCTGGGAATTGCCTATCTGTTGTTTGATAAATTTTCGAGTCAATCCGATGTAGAGCACACAGCACAACAAATTCCTGATCCACAAGCGCTTGCAGTTAAGGTGGAAAAAACTCTGACACCTGTCCAGGTCAGTATCAACCCCCAATCTATCGCTGTACTACCCTTTACCAACCGCAGCAGACAGGAAGAAGACGAGTTTTTCGTCGCCGGGATGCATGATGACCTGCTTACCAATCTGGCGCGAATTGGTTCGCTGAAAGTTATTTCCCGCACCTCAGTCACTCAATACAAGGACACTGAAAAAACCATCCCGGATATTGCCAGAGAGTTGGGCGTGGCCACTATTATGGAGGGCGCGGTACAGCGTTCCGGGAATACAGTGCGCATAAACGTGCAGTTAATTGATGCCGAAAGCGATAAACACCTGTGGGCTGAAATCTATGATCGTGAGCTGACCACAGAAAATCTGTTCGCCATCCAGAGCGAAATCTCGCAAGCAATCGCAGATGCGCTTAAGACCACGCTGTCGCCTGAGGAAAAACAACAAATCAACACCCGGCCTACTGAAAATCTAGCCGCCTATAACGCTTACCTGCGTGGACGGCAACTGTTGGCACACCGGCGCTCAAATGAATTGGAACAGGCACTACAGCAATTTAGCAAGGCCGTTGAGTTAGATCCTCAATTTGCCCTGGCCTGGGTTGGGTTGGCAGAAAGCACTAATTTGCTGTCTTTTTATGGCACTTTAGCAGAAGAAATAGGTTTCCCAGTTATTGAAGATGCAGTCAACAAAGCCCTGGCTATTGATGCGAATAACGGCGAAGCTTATACATCGCTTGCATCGCTTTATGACTCCCGGGGGCGATATAAAGAGGCCGAGACTGCCTATAAAAAGGCGATTGCACTTACGCCCAATTACGCCACAACCTATCATTGGTATGGAATGCTCTTGCTGGAGTTTTCTTCACGTTCAGACGAGAGCATCGACCTATTCCTTAAAGCCCAGGCACTCGATCCCTATTCCGCTATCATCAACACTGCGCTCGCTGGAGGCTATGAGTCAGGTGGTTTGTTTTCGCTTGCTGAACAGCAATATTTAAAAATCATCGACTTTGATAATGATTTTGCGGAAGCCTACGTTAGCCTTGCAGCTATGTATATCCTTGAGCTGGGTAGATTTGACAAGGGTGTTGAGTATGCCCGGAAGGCCGCTGAGCTTGATCCCGGTAATTTTAGGCCTCTTTCTAATCTGGTAATGGCCTATCTCAATCTTGGCGATGCAAGGGCCGTTGAATCAACAATACAGCGCATGCAAGAGCTTGACGCCAGCCACTACTTGACTGCATTTACCAGCGTGCCGGCTAGTTTGTTAACGGCGAAACCTGCTGGCACCCAGGAGCTCATTAATTGGGCTATGCCAAAGCTTCAAGCTCTGCCTGGTTCGGCACAATTCATAGCTCAAATCCAGCTTCAAATTGGAGCTGTTGCTAAAGCACGTGAACTCTACCTGACCACCACGCCGGCATGGTTGCAAGCCGATCAATGGTCACAACTAATTGAGAAATATCCGGATCAAGCTTGTATTGTTGCTTGGGTGTTTATGCAGACAGGGAATGAGGAGCTAGGGATTAGCTTACAGCAACAAACGCTGAGTTTTCATGAGCAGATCCTGTCGGCTACCCATGAGCATGTCGATATGTTTTTAACCGATGTCTGCTATTTAGCTGCAGGCGATACTGAAAAAGCCATTACATCGATTACAACACAGGTGGAACATGGCCATTTATTTTTGCTAGATCAAGCTCACGCTATGCCGATGTATGACCCCATTCGAGAAGACCCTCGCTACCTGGCTGCCATGGCTGAACGTGAGCAGATAATTTTAGAACAACGTAGCGCCTTACAGGGACAAGCTGATTTATGAATTTCTTTGCGGAGCTCAAGCGGCGTAATGTTATTCGTGTAGGCATTGCCTATATTGTGGTTGCCTGGCTGGTGTTACAGTTTTCCGATGTGGTGTTGAACAATATCAGTGCGCCCGACTGGGTGTTTCAGGTCATTATGCTGTTCTTGGTAATTGGCTTTGCTTTGGTGCTGTTATTCGCCTGGGCCTTTGAATTGACACCAGAAGGCATTAAACGTGAATCGGAAGTTGATAGAAGCAAGTCCATCAGAAGCCAGACCGGACAAAAGCTCAATCGCAGTATTATTCTGATCCTGGCATTGGCGCTCAGTTATTTTATCTACGAGAAACTCAATAGATCTGAGCCGGGCCTTCCCGAACCAACTGAAACAGTGGCTGTAGATGTCGTTGAAACAGCTGTTGAATCCACGGAGCATTCAATTGCGGTACTGCCTTTTGTCAATATGAGTGCCGATCCGGAGCAGGAATATTTTTCCGATGGCATTTCAGAGGAGCTGTTGAATCTACTGGTGCCTTTAGAGGGGCTCAAAGTTGCATCACGTACTTCATCTTTCAGCTATAAAGGCTCAAGTCTGAGCCTGGCAGAAATTGCCAGCGAACTTAAAGTTGGACATGTTCTTGAGGGTAGTGTGCGCAAGTCTGGCAGCCGGGTACGGATAACTGCCCAGTTAATTGATGCCAGCGATGATCGCCACTTGTGGTCAGAAACTTTTGATCGTGAATTATTGGATATTTTCGCAGTTCAGGATGAAATCGCCAATGCTATCGTTGTCGCGCTACGCACAGAGTTGGGTATTTTGCAGGATGTGCAACCGATAAAAGTGGTTGTTGAAACAGAAAGTCTGGATGCTTATCAGCTCTATTTTAAAGCCCGAGCCTTATTTATTGCGCGTCAGGACTTCCTGGTGAGTATTGACCTGTTCCAGCAAGCGACTCGGCTTGACCCCAAATTTGCACGCGCCTGGGAAGGGCTTGCTGCGGTTGAATTTGTGACTGATGACTGGCTACCAGAATCGAGCACGGATCATGTGAAGGCTGCAGTTGAAGCGGCCAACCATGCACTGGAACTGGATCCTTCATTATCTATGGCGCATGCGGTATTGGGTTCATTAGCAATGGATGATGATAATACCTCGGTAACTGACGCCATGCGGCAAAGTGATTTGGCCGTCAGTAATGATCCTAATAACGCAACCGCTTTACTGTGGCGGGGAATGGCCAATAGGGCCCTTGGGTATCTGCAAAAAGCGGCTACCGATTTTAGACAATGTCTGGTCATTGATGCCGGTTATATGAACTGCAAACAACACCTGGCTGAAACCCTGCTGATGCAGGGTGATGAAGAACAGGGGATCAAATTATATGAACAAACGCTAGAGGAAAACTTTCATTCTCTTGATGAAGCTTTTGTCTCATATTATGTTCGTACAGGTCAGCGTATTACCGCATTGCTGGTTGCAGATGAAGCGACTAACAACTTATATGCACCGGTAAAAGATTGGATTCACATTCTTGAGTTCCCTGATGAGGACCATTCCTTGGAGGCCGCCAGAATCATGCAATGGACTAAAGATAGCAATCAGCCATTAAGCAAAACATATAGTTTAGCGCTTGCCCTGGGACGTTTTGATCAGCTGCAGGGTAGCAGAACAACGGCAGGCCGTTATATATGGCATCCGGATTCAAAAGCCTTCCGCAAAAGCGAAGAGTTTAAACAATATATTCGCCAACATTTTTTGAGTTATTGGCAACAAAATGGATTTCCACAGCAGTGCAGAACAGTCGCTACAGACGATTTTGAATGTGATTAGCTGGATGAACTATGAGCTTGTTTAATGAATTAAAACGCCGCAACGTATTCCGCGTGGCTATTGCCTATAGCATTATCAGCTGGCTGATTATGCAGGCGGGAGATACGCTGGCGCCAGCACTGCATTTGCCTGATTGGGTCAACAGTGTGTTGGTGTTTTTCCTGCTGCTGGGTTTTCCGCTCGCTGTATTTTTCGCCTGGGCTTTTGAAATGACTCCAGATGGTATAAAGCGCGAGAAGGATATCGACCGCGAGCAGTCCATCACGCATAAAACCGGCCGCAAGCTTGATCGCACAATTATTACTGTATTGGCCTTGTTACTGATTTATTTCGCTGTTGATAAGTTCTATTTACAACCACAGGCTCAACAACAAACACAACAACAATTGGCTGAAGCAAATAGTGCAGTTGTAGTTGAAGAAGCCGTAGAAGAAGCAAGTCCTTCCGTCGCCGTGTTGCCTTTCGTGAATATGAGTGATGATGGCGCCAATGAGTACTTCTCCGATGGCCTCTCAGAGGAACTGCTGAACCTGCTGGCCAAGATTCCTGAGCTCAAAGTCGCGGCGCGTACTTCATCGTTCCAGTTCAAAGGTCAAACCGGTGATATTGATACGATTGCCAAACAACTCAAAGTTGCCAATATTCTCGAAGGCAGTGTGCGTAAGTCCGGAAACCAGGTGCGTATTACGGCCCAGTTGATCAAGGCTGATGATGGCTACCATCTGTGGTCTGAAACCTATGACCGCACACTTGAAAACATATTTGCAGTGCAGGATGAAATTGCTGCAGCTGTTGTTGATGCATTAAAAATTACGCTGCTGGGTGCTACAGCGCCTGTAGCAAGGGAAGCCAACCCGGAAGCATACGCTTTATACCTGCAAGGCCGTTATTGGTACAACCTGACCAGCAAGGAAAACAGTGTTAAATCAGAGGACGCTTATCAGCGTGCTATCGATATCGACCCGGATTATGCTGCCGCATGGGCGGGACTTGCAATGGCAACGCTCCATCGGGCCGGCCAGGGCTGGATTGAACTGGAAGGAGGCGTCAAAGAGGCACGCAAAGCAGCCGAGCGCGCCGTAGCACTCGATCCTGAACTCGCCCTGGGCTGGATCAGCATGGTAAAGATGGATGGCGAGTACGGGTGGAACTGGACCGCTGCCGACGAACACATGCAAAAGGCACTGTCACTGGAGCCAAACTCCATTGACGTGCAGTCTGCGGCCGGGCGCCTGGCGGGTAGCCTGGGGAAATTGGATCAGGCGGTTGCTCTTTTCCGGCAGGCCAGTGCCATGGATCCATTAAACCAACGCGGTATTAACGCCTTTGCCGGTATTCTGGAGTCAGCCGGCCATTTGCAGGAAGCCGAAGTAGTCGTGCGTCACCTGTATGCTCTCAATCCAGACTATGAAGGTATTCATAGCACGATTGCCTGGATACTTTTGCGTCAGGGTAATGCAGCCCAGGCACTGGCCGAAGCGGAGAAAGAAACGGATGAATTCTGGGGAGGTCTGATAAAACACCTGTCCCTGTATTTGCTGGGAAGACACGTCGAAGCAGACGCTGCACTGGCTATCTTCGTAGAAAAATTCCACGCACATGGGGCCTACCAAATTGCAGAATCCTACAGTTGGCGTAACCAGGCTGACGAGGCATTCAAATGGCTGAACACCGCCTATGATCAACACGATCCGGGTATGGGCAGCCTGCTCAAAGATCGCACTTTAACAAACCTGCACGGCGACCCACGCTGGCAACCGCTGCTGGATAAAATGGGTCTGCTCAATGCCTGGAACGAAATGCCTGCCAGGCATAAGGGAGCCGCTCAATGAACTTCTTTACTGAACTCAATCGACGCAATGTATTTCGGGTAGCGTTTGCCTATGCGGTGGTTGCCTGGGTGGTCGCTCAGGTGGCTGACCTTGCACTGGAAAGTTTTGGTTCACCGCCCTGGGTTATGAAAACCATCCTGTTTTTGATGGCAATTGGTTGGCTTATCGCTATTTTTATTGCCTGGGCTTATGAGATTACTCCGGATGGTATTAAGCGCGAAGCAGATGTTGACCGCGCTGATTCCATTGGTCAGCAAACCGGGCGTAAATTAGACCGCCTGGTTATTGTTGTGTTGGTGCTGGCGGTAGCAGTATTGTTACTGGAACGTTTTTTGCCGGCTCAAGACCAGATTTTAAGTGATAATCCAGAACCAACGCCTGCAACACAGCTGGTAACCCCAGCCCCAGAGCTAACCGCAGAAACAACAGCGGAAAAGACTACCGATGTATCAACAGGATTATCGATCGCGGTTTTACCCTTTGTGAATATGAGCGCGGATCCGGAACAGGAATATTTCTCTGATGGAATATCAGAAGAAATTTTGAATGTATTGAGCCGTATCCCAAACTTGAAAGTCGCAGCACGGACATCATCCTTCCAATTCAAAGGCAAAAATCTGGATATAAAAACAATTGCGCAGCAGCTAAAGGTCAACCATGTGCTTGAAGGTAGCGTCCGCAAAGCGGGTAATATGCTAAGAATCACCGCACAGCTCATCGATACCAATAGCGGATTTCATCTTTGGTCAAATACCTTCGATCGACCCATGGAAGATGTTTTCGCGATTCAGGATGAAATTTCATTGGCTATAGCCACAGAATTACGCACGCGCTTATCTGCCCGCCCGGAAAATGTAAGCAAGCCTGCTACTATGGCCATTTATCAGCAATACCTGAAAGGACGCAGCATGGTGGCGCAACGCCGAGAATATAGCTTGCTTAAAGCGGTCGACATTCTAACAGAAGTGGTTCAAACCGACCCCCAATATGCACCGGCAATGGCCAGTCTGGCTACAGCATATTTGGTACTGCCCTGGTATTCTGATGCATTTTCCGATCTGGATGCTAGAGAGAAGGCAAGAAAATGGTCAAGTAGGGCGCTTGAAATTGAACCTGACAATGCAGAAGCATTGGCAACACTTGGTCTGGTTAAGCTCCATTCTGATCATGATTTTGCAGTGGCCCAGGGCTTATTAGAACGCGCGGTTGAAATAAATCCTGGCAATATTGAGGCCAATAACTTCCTCGGTGATTTTTTGTTTAGAGCTGGCGATGTCGAAGCTGCTTTGAAATACGAATTAAAAGCGGCGGAGCTTGATCCATTGGCGGCTGTACAGTTATCAGATTTATGCAATGTATATCTGATGCTCAAGGACTATACCAAAGCTAAAGAAACGGCCCTACGTATTCTCCAGATTGATCCAGAGTTTAGCCGCGGCTATGTTCAGCTAGCCAATGCCCTTTTGTTTCTGGATGATCAGCAAGGGATAGAGGATATTCGTACTCGGCTAGAGGATATTGCTCCTGTTTTTCAAGCAGCTGGTATGAGTTACGAATTTATGCGCGCTGCATTGCAGGGCGATAGGCCTGCAATGCAGCAGGCGCTTGAAGCGCAAGTGCAGCAGGTAGCCAGTGGTGAGCAGCTGCCTGCAGGCCCCGTCGCTGAAGCTATCTTGTTGGCCGACTTTGACACCGCTGGTCGTTTATTGATGCTAGGTTTAAAGGAAGGTAAAACGGGTTGGATGAATACCAATTGGGCGCGGTTACCTGAACAGGCGCCTGAGAGCGAACCTTGGCAGGAGTTTTGGCAGCAGCCCGCCCCGGCAGCTCTGGCTAAGATTCGCCGCAGTAATAAACTGAGCCCACATTTACATACATTATCCAATCTCGGTATACAGCAATGAGTTTATTGAACGAACTTAAACGTCGTAATGTATTTAGAGTAGGCATTGCCTACCTGGTGGCTTCCTGGCTGTTACTCCAAATCACAGATATTTTAATCCCCATCCTTACGCTAAGTGAGTCGGCGGGGCG
>CAXMRK010000282.1:0-6038 GCA_964195815.1 uncultured Acidimicrobiia bacterium
ATGTTGGGCCGAAGGTATACACCTTAGACATCGCCATGCAGTAGGCTTCTGCATTAAGTTGCCCGGAAACTGTAAGGAATGTCTCGCCACCAAAGAAATCCTGACGATAATCTACATTATTATGATCATCCTTCGGTAAACTCATCTGATCCAGTGTGCTGACTCGAAACATCTGTCCGGCACCTTCAGCATCAGAGGCGGTAATGATCGGTGTATGAATCCAGCTGAATTCATTCTGAGTAAAGTATTCATGGATTGCCATCGAAGCCGCATGCCGGACTCGTGTCATTGCACCGAAGGTATTAGTGCGTGGACGCAGATGGGCGACTTCACGTAAAAATTCAAAACTGTGTTGCTTGGGTTGAATCGGGTAGGTGTCGGGATCAGTGACCCAGCCAACAACTTCAATAGTTTCGACCTGGATCTCAAAATTCTGACCACGACCGCGTGATTCGACCAGTTTGCCATGACAGCGTAATGAACAACCGGAAGTCAGGCGTAAAATCTCATCGCTGTAATTGGGAAGATCTTTATCCGCCACTAACTGAATCGGCGAGAAACAACTACCGTCGTGTAGGTTGATAAAGGAAAAGCCTGCTTTTGAGTCACGGCGGGTACGAACCCAACCCTGTAAACAAATGCTGGAGTCCGCAGCGATTTCGCCTGAAAGTGCCTGTTTTATGCTGACACAGGCTGTGTTTGACAATTTTTGATCCATAATCTGATCTTGACCTGATAAAATATAATAATTGAACCTCTAATAATAAAGTACTGTAGCGTGTTAGAGTACCTTTCCGTTGAATTTTATTTGTAATATTGAGTCATAAACTACATGTCAATTAATCTTACTCCAGCTGCTGCTGAACGAATCCGCCAATTTATGGGCCGCGAAGGTCTGTCCGATGGCAATGCATATTTCCGTTTGGGCGTGGAAAAAACGGGCTGTTCTGGTTGGGGATACATCGTTGGGCTCGAACGTCAACCAGCTGCAAATGACCAGACTTTTAAATCTCAGGACATTGAGATTGTGGTTAATGCAGAGCATTTAGAATTGTTAAAAGATACTGAAATAGACTACAAGCGCGAAGGCCTTAATTCTGTATTTTCATTTAAGAACCCAAATATGGCAGCTGAGTGTGGCTGTGGCGAAAGTTTTACCGTTTAAAACCCACTCACCCTTCGGTGCGTTACGCCTACGGCTAACACACCCTACGCGGGGCAGGATTGTAGGGTGCGTTAAGCTTGCGAACGCACCGGCGGTTTGTATTACCCGGGTGGTTGAATAAATATAACGCGCTTTAAAATATACCAAACTCTGACTAAACCCTGTATAATTGATCGGCTCAGCATACTGGCTTAACCAGGGTGTTTGGGTTCTTGCTCCACTGTCGGTATTCCAACAGGGGGCTTTGCAGGTCTAGCTGATCCTTATTGGATCACAGGCCACAAAACCGAAAGGATATTACAATGCGTCATTATGAAATCTGCTTTCTGGTCCATCCGGATCAGAGCGAGCAAGTCCCTGCGATGATTGATCGCTACCGGTCTTTAATTGAAGATAGCAAAGGCACAATCCACCGGATGGAGGATTGGGGTCGTCGTCAGTTAGCTTACCCTATTATCAAATTGCATAAAGCACACTATGTGCTGATGAATGTTGAGTGTACCAGCGAAACTTTGCATGAATTGGAAGGTGTTTTCCGTTTCAATGATGCTATTTTGCGGCATTTGACCATTCGTCGCGATGAGGCAGTTACTGAGTCTTCATTGATGATGAAAGTGAAAGAAGAGAAAGTTGCCAGAGAGCGTGAGCGTGAACAACGTGCTGCTTCCAGAGCGACTGCCCGTGTTGCCGAAACTCCAGCTGTTGAAGCAGTAGTAGAGGCTCCATCTGAACCTGAAGCTGATGTTGAATCAGCAGATTCTGCTGAGTAAAGGAGACTGATATGTCACGCTATTTTCGTCGTAGAAAGTTTTGCCGTTTCACCGCAGACGGTGTAACTGAAATTGATTATAAAGATATCGCCACTTTGAAACAGTATGTGGGCGAGTCTGGAAAAATTATTCCTTCCCGTATTACTGGTACCAAGGCTAGATACCAGCGTCAGTTATCGACCGCAGTAAAACGCGCTCGCTTCTTGTCACTGCTGCCTTATACCGATAATCATTAAGCATTCAGGAGACTTATCATGGAGTTAATACTACTCGAAAAAGTTGCAAACCTGGGTGATCTAGGTGAGCACGTAAATGTAAAGCCAGGCTTTGGCCGTAACTACCTGGTACCACAGGGTAAAGCGATCCCAGCTACTAAATCAAACGTTAAGCATTTCGAATCTCGTCGTGCTGAGCTTGAATTACTGGCTAATGAAAAGATGGCTGCTGCCAGCGCTCGTCGCGATTCGATGACCGGTGTTGTGCTTGAATACATCGTTGCTACCAGCCCAGAAGGCAAGTTGTATGGTTCAATTGGTCCGCGTGAAATTGCTGATCGCCTGACCGAGTTGGGACACGCTATTGAAAAATCCGAAGTTATCATGGGTGAAGGTGCACTTCGCCATATTGGTGACTACGAAGTACCTCTGCATTTGCATGCAGATGTTGATGCAGTGGTTGCTGTATCAGTTCGTTCGGAAGATGAAAGCGTTAATAATCCAAGTGTCATCGCTATTGATGCTCACGCCGAAGTCGATGCTGAAGATTTAGCAGAAGCTGTGGAATCTGCTGAAACTGCAGATGAGACAGATGAAGAAGATCAAGCTGAAGCCGAATAAGCAATAAAACTTTTGCCGCTGACGTTTCCTTAGGCGGCAAATTTCGTATATGCTAGACGGCCTACTCGAGAAATCGGGTGGGCCGTTTTTATTTAAGTATTTGTAGACGTATTATCTGAGAGATCAATGCCCAAAACCGCCACAGCTCAAATCGAAAAACTCAAAGTTCCACCGCATTCGATTGAGGCTGAACAGGCCGTGTTAGGCGGTTTACTGCTCTCTGGGCAAGCCTGGGATCAGATTGCAGATATCGTTATTGAAGAAGATTTCTATCGTCAGGATCACCAGCTGATCTTACGTGCGGTAAAAGAGCTCAATGATAAAGGTAGCCCATCAGATGCGGTTACGGTGAGTGGCTGGTTTGAATCCAATGGTTTACTCGACAGAGTAGATGGTGGCGCTTATATCAGCTCACTGGCTAATTTCACACCGAGTGCGGCAAATATTCGTTCGTATGCAGATATTGTCCGCGAAAAATCTGTTTTACGACAATTAATCGATATCGGCAGTGAAATCACTAATAGTGCATTTCGTTCAGATGGCAAAGATTCCGATGAGTTGATGGAAGAAGCTGAGCGTGCGGTATTTGCAATTGCCGATCAAGCAAAGCGGGGCGGCAAGACCTATGTCACCATGCCCGAAACCCTGAAAGCAGCTTTTCAAAAAATCGAGGAACTGCATACCAATGCACAGGATATTACCGGTATTGCTACTGGATTTTCTGATTTAGATAAAATGACAGCAGGCATGCAGCCTTCAGACCTGATTATCATTGCCGGTCGGCCCGCCATGGGTAAAACGACTTTTGCGATGAATATCGCAGAGAATGCCGCCATCCGACACGATATTCCCGTAGCAGTATTCAGTATGGAAATGTCATCCTTGCAGTTGGTGATGCGGCTGTTTTCATCTCTGGGGCAGATTGATCAGAGCAAATTACGTACAGGGCGTCTGGATGATGCCGATTGGCCAAATCTGACCTCGGCCATGACCATGTTGAATAAAACCAAGTTTTTTATTGATGAGACCCCCTCATTGAGCCCGTCGGAATTACGTGCTCGTGCTCGCAGACTAAAAAAGGAACACGATATTGGCTTGCTGGTAGTCGATTATCTGCAGTTGATGGCAATTCCCGGCAATAACGAAAATCGTGCTACTGAAGTCTCTGAGATTTCGAGAACTCTGAAAGCCATTGCCAAAGAACTTAATATTCCTGTATTGGCATTATCACAGTTGAACCGCTCATTAGAACAACGCCCGAATAAACGTCCAGTGATGGCAGATTTGAGAGAATCAGGCGCGATCGAGCAGGATGCAGATCTGATCTTGTTTATCTATCGAGATGAAGTCTATAACGCTGAAACCACTAAAGATAAAGGCATGGCCGAGATTATTATTGGTAAGCACAGAAACGGTTCCACTGGTAAGGTTAATTTGTCATTCCAGGGGCCATATTTGCGTTTCGCAAATTACGTTTCCGAACATTACTACGGTGATGATTAATTCAGCATGCACGCCAGAACACTCGCAAAGATAGATCTCAAGGCGCTCGCCCATAATCTAGAGATTATTCGAAAACTCGTTCCCAAAAGCCAGTTAATGGCAGTGGTAAAAGCCAATGCTTATGGGCATGGCTTGTCATCAATTGTGTCGGCGCTGGCTTCAGCAGATGCAACTGGAGTAGCTACCGTAGAGGAAGCAGCAAGCTTGCGGGAAAATGGCTGGCGAGGCCGTTTAATGCTGTTACAGGGTTTCGCTAATATTGCAGAACTAAACACTGCGATTGAGCTTGAAACCGAAGTGGTTATTCACCAGGCCAGCCAATTGACACTGCTAGAAAACAGTGGAAAGAAACTGCAGCAGCGGATTTGGATCAAACTGGAAACCGGTATGAACAGACTGGGATTTCCCGCTCACCAAGCTGCTAAATTATGCCAGCGCTTAGAGCAATATCAACTCGGATTGATGACCCATTTTGCTTGTGCGGATGAACTGGAATGCCCGTCAGTTCTTACACAAATCTCACGTTTTGAAGAAGCTGTTAAAGGTTTTGATTTACCGAAAACATTAGCGAATTCGGCAGCTACACTCAATTACCCCCAGGCACATGCAGATATGGTGCGTTGTGGATTAATGCTATTTGGTGTGTCCCCATTGGCATCAGGCTGTGGTGCTGATCTGGGACTGCGTCCTGTTATGCGCTTCTGTTCACGTTTATTAACCGTCAAGCGGTGTCAGCGTGGTGATTCAGTCGGTTATAACAGCACCTATACTTGCGAGGAAAACATGCCAGTAGGTGTGGTTGCCATCGGTTACGGTGATGGTTATCCGTGGCACGCTTCGAGTGATACTGGAGCTAATCCAGTTATGCTGATGTTGGCGGGTGTGGCTTGTCCTGTCATTGGCAGAGTTTCTATGGATATGCTGGCAATAGACTTGCGTCCACTGAAATTAAGAAATATACAGGTGCAGCAGGGTGCTGAGGTTATTCTTTGGGGACCAGAGTTACCAATCGAAAATTTAGCTCGAAGTATCGGCAGTATCCCTTACGAATTACTGTGTGGGTTGACCGGCAGGGTTAATTACCAGTACAAATAGCTAAACTAAGCCGCTGGTAAACAGGCTGCTTCATGCTCGAAACAGCTTAAGCATCTTTATCTGAAATATCGTATTTTCGCAAATATCCCCTTAATTGGTGATAGGTCATACCCATGTATTCTGCGGTTTGCTTCTGTTTATATTTATTTGCTTTTAAAGCCGCTTCAATCAGATCAATTTCGGTCTGTTGGATGTGTTCTTTAAAATCGAATGGTTCACTAGGAAGTTCCACCGATGAGCCAGCATCAGAAATTTCCGTTTTGATATCTTTACTCTTGGATTCAATGGGTCGCCACGGCGAGGCAAAAGGATCGAAGTCAATATTCTCAATTTCCGCATCTACATCAGTTGAGCGGTAAACGGCTCTTTCAACCACATTTTTTAATTCCCGAATATTTCCCGGCCAGGCATAGTGCATTAATTCCTTGCTACCGGCCTTGGAGAAACCCGCAAAATATTCACGCCCCAGTTCACTCGACATTTTCATCGCGAAATGCTCAGCTAATAGGAGAATATCTTCTACTCGTACGCGTAAGGGTGGCAGTGTGATTACATCAAATGCTAAGCGGTCGAGCAGATCTGCACGGAATTTTCCGGCATCGACCTGTGCCGGCAAATCCATATTGGTTGCTGCAATCAGGCGTACATCTGTACGGATGGTATTGGATG
>CAXMRK010000283.1:0-1715 GCA_964195815.1 uncultured Acidimicrobiia bacterium
GAATAAATTCGTTTGCTATTATTTGGGGGTTAAAAAGTAAATATTCAAGCCTATAACTCGTCATCTTCTTCCCATTGGTAATCAAAAGTAATTTCATCGCCCTTGCTGATAGGTTTTAAGGCATATAGGTCGGTTTCATAGAACTCAGCATTGGGTTGACTGGAATGATTTAGAAAACGCATTTCGTTGTCGCCATCGATGCCGACCCATTTTTCAGCGCTTTCATCCCAGATCCAGAGTACATGCATGCCGTTTTTGCTGGTTTTTTTACCGGCATAGGTACCAATAAATGCCTTTACTGGAATGTTTTTCTGAGCAAAAAGCCCACGCCCATGGATGCTGGATTCGGCTACATGCAAAATTGGGTTTTGTTGGTATTTTTTACTCATTATTGATGCTTAAATTCTGCCCGCTTTGGTTAATGCAGAGGCCATTATACGTGTCTGTTGTTAGATTACCCGGATAGCGCTCCGCTAAAAGAGCCCGAAGCTCCTCAAGTCCTGAGGGTTTAAGTGGATAGTAATTAAATTGCTGTCCCGCGCAGCTGACACTGGTTGCGATTAAGCCCAGTTGTTTATCGTAATGATGGGTGATGTTGTCAGTGGCTGGTTTTAAATGAGTAGATTCGCAATAGAGGCCGTCTGTTTGTTGACCAATAGAATTGTTTTGTGGCTGTGCTGTTGTATCAATTCCACAGATTTCTACACTGAGTCCATGTGCCTGAAGCAATAACGTCGCCTGCCGGTACTGATTCAACCAGCCAAGGTATTGTTGAGCTGAGTTTTCTGTGGCTGCCTTTTCGGTAGCATTCAAAACCCACTGATCAAAACTTAAAAAGTGAATCTGTACCTCGCCCGCACGGTAGTTAATCTCAGGCCCGCCATCAAGATTGATGTTTGCTTCAAAGTCCGGGTTCTTCAGCATCTGTTCAAGCCACTTCCAAAGGGGATCGAGGCCGATCCTTTCTAACTGCATATATAACATGGCCAACAGATCATTCAGAGTCATAAAGCGGGCATGAATAATTTTTTGTTCCAGTTCTTCCTGTAGCCACTGGGCGCTGTGAGCCGAAAGCTGACCATTTTCCAGCAATTGATGCTCTAAGGCTTCAGCAATAGCATCAATTTCCCCCCCTGCGGCACTCAGTTGCAGTGGTATCAGTTGAAAGGGGCTGGCAGACAGGTTTGAATCAGGCATCAGTGTGAGGTTGGGTAAGCGACCTTTATGCGCACCAAATGCCAGTAGTCGTGGTTGAAAATCCTGACCGGAAAAACTGGCCTCCAGTAATTCAGAAAGCGTCTTAAATATTGGTAAACCCGGTCGCAACAGCTGACTCTGGTCGTATAATGCAGCTGCAGTTGTCATCGCAGTCGTTTGTACCGCAGGCAGAATAGTGGAAAGATCTGCTGACAAATGCGCCAGCAATTGCTGTGCCATACTTCTTGAGAGCATGCTCGAGCCAGGTTTTATGCTTTCAGGGTGGCTTTCAATGGCAATAAACAGCGGTAAATGCTGGAGAGAGTTATCAGGCTTTGTCATGAGTTATGATGTTTATTTTATATATAGTGAGGCCTCAGCATAACTCTAGCACAAGATAAAATGGCTAATAGTTTCCAATATTTCCGCCAAAACATCGCGCAATAGCTCGCTATTACACTCAATTTTGACAAAAATCTTGAAAATATTTTCTCATTTCCTTTTTGCACTAGAGTTAT
>CAXMRK010000284.1:0-1972 GCA_964195815.1 uncultured Acidimicrobiia bacterium
AGATTTATGAATTGCTGGTCACTGTAGACAGTCCTTTGGTGGGTATGCAAATTGGTGAAGCTGAAAACCTTGATGGTGCCCCTTTATTGCTGGCCATTCGCAATACAGACGAACCCCGTTTAGCACCACCAGTTGATGAAATGATCTGGTTAGGTTCAATTCTTGGAGTTATGGGTACCCGCGAACAAGTCGGTGAATTTGCGCTTGCAACCCATTGCCGCGTGCAACCAAGGTTGAGAAATTTTGCAGGATTATTTAATTCAGCCCGTGCGGGAATCTCAGAAGTTGTAATTCCGCCCGGTTCAAACCTGATCGGCAAAACCGTAGCCGAGGTGCAGATGCGTAAGCGTTACGGGATTTCTGTGTTGGCAATTAACCGGCAGGCCGAAGTCATAACCGATGATGTTCGCATGGTCAAACTGGAGTTGGGCGATAGTCTGGTTAGCCATAGCACCTGGAAAGATCTCGCAGTGCTGGCAAATGAGAAAGATTTTATTGTAGCAACAGACCTTCCCAAAGAAGAGCAGCGACCGCATAAAGTAGCTCCCGCACTGTTTTTCTTCAGCATTTCCTTGTTTATGATTTTATTCACTGATTTCCAGTTATCTGTATCTTTGCTGGTTGGTGCGATGGGTATGGTCATAAGCCGGGTGTTAACGATGGATGAAGCCTATTCAGCCGTGAGCTGGAAAACTGTCTTTCTGCTCGCCAGCTTAATCCCGCTGGGGCAAGCCATGCTCAATACAGGTACTGCTGCCTGGATTGCACAAAAATCTCTAAGCATTCTTGGGCACCCATCTGATTTGGTGCTTCAGGTCATGCTGGCTGTGATGGCAACACTTTTCAGTCTGGTGATGTCAAATGTAGGCGCAACGACCATTCTGGTACCCATTGCAATTAGTATCGCTTTAGCCACCAATGGAAACCCTACGCTGTATGCATTAATTATCGGACTATCAACATCCAACGCATTCATTATTCCGACCCACCAGGTCAACGCGCTGATTATGGGGCCGGGTGGCTATACTGTTGCAAACTATGTCCGTGTAGGCAGCGTTATGAGTGTGTTATTTCTAGTGGTTATGTTGTCAGTCCTGAATTTATTGTATTAAGCGAGCTTTACACTTAAATAAGGTTTTTTAATTACCGTTCGATGGTCCTCGCATACCTGAGTGTAGTACTACAAATTACTACGCAGGAATAATTCAGATGCTGTTGATTGAAAATCTCTTATTTCCCCCCAATATAGTCCTATATGCTTTATAAATAGTTAGAGGATTAAACCATGCCACTATATCTCAAGCCCCCCAAATCGGGCTCGCCTGCAGAACTATTGAGCAGAGTATTAGCTGCAGTTGCCGCTGCTGTTTTATTGGCGCTCTCATTTGTATTTGGTTTTGCCATCTTTCTTGTGTTGCTTGTGGTGGCTGCCATTGGCGCGCTGATATTTAGCTGGCGCTTTCGGAAAGTTCGTGGACAAATGGAAAGCATGATGCGTGAAGCAGAACAATCAACACAGTATTCAGGGGCCAACAGAGCACAAGCACAAAACCACGAAACAGAACCAGATATCACTCAGGGAGAAACCCTTGAAGGTGAGTATGAAGTTATTGATCGGGAAAAATAGACTACTGATTTTCATTTAGACTTGCGCTTTTCAATAAATAGGAATAAATTTAAAGCACACCCCATTTGACTTTCAGGGAGCTTGTCATGTCTAGTTTGCGCCAAATCCTATCAGATAAAGGTAGAAATGTTATTACTGCCACACCTTCGATGTCGGTATTTGAGGCTATCAGAACTATGGCTCAGCGCAATGTTGGTGCTTTGATAGTTGTAGAAAAGGATGAATTGGTAGGCCTTTTTTCAGAACGCGACTATCTGCGGAAAATTGCCCTTAAGTTCCGTTCTTCCAGAAAAACAGTACTCAGTGAAGTCATGTCTGGTCCAGTGCTCTGTGCCAATATAGATG